>CAJUFP010000017.1 GCA_910585645.1 uncultured Hungatella sp.
CATAGGATGAGATTTTTTCAATCAGCTTAACTTAATGACATTGGATGAGACCAGGAAAGCAGGAGGGCTGATACCCGACTGATTTCCGCTTTAAGGGCTCATCGGAATGTTTGGCATATCTGAACCCGGACGGCACACAGCCTCCCTTCCCTCCCTGGCTTCACGACTCCCCCCGCCCCTTGCGCACTAAACAATCTATCAAATGTGAATCGTCAGGAGAAAGTTAAAATAAATAGCAATCCCCTCTTGCAATCCCCCCAATTTTGTGATATGCTATTCCTACATTTCGGGAATTTCTTTCCTGATAAGTCTGTGACATGGGTTACATTCATGTCATACATGGCCGATTCGGCCAGAGTTTTTCCTTAAGTTTAGCACGACACACGACAGGAGTATGTTTGGAAATTCTTGTGTATCTGTTTTATCACCGATTTCCGACACTTCCAAGAGAAAAGGAGGACTATGAAGAAAACGTTACGCAAAAAGGCCGCAATCTGCTTTTGTGCAGCGGAGATGGCCTTTCAGGGAGTTTTTACTTCCTACGGAGCCTGGCAGGCCCATGGCGGCCAGTGGCAGTATACGCCTCCCGATGCCAGGGAGACAGTAAGATCATCCTGGTATCAGGTGGACGGCCAGTGGTACTGGTTTGACCAAAATGGTTATATGAAAACAGGCTGGCACATGGACCCGGACGGCAGGTGGTATTTTTTAAATCCCATATCAGACGGGACAAAGGGCAGGATGATGACAGGCTGGCAGTGGATTGACGGATACTGCTATTATCTGTCAGAAAAGAGCGCAAAAAGGCATCCTCTGGGGGCGATGTACGCGGGAGAGCAGACGGCGGACGGCTATCAGGTGAACAAAAGCGGAGCCTGGATAAAAGGGGACGGCTCTCCGGTTTATAGACCAGGGAGAGGGATCATCACCAGGGCAGTACATGAAGGCAGCCAAAGCAGCATCGCGGGAAGCGGTAACAGCAGTGGAAGCAGCAGTATAAATCGGGTCAGGAGTCTCGTAGCCACAGGCGAAGGGGACAAGGCAGCGGGAAACCGTCAGACCATCTTAAGTCCGGTGAATGCGGTCATGGAAGAGAAAGACGGAGAACCGGACAATGCCGGGGACAGAAAGGAAGAACCCGGCAGCGAAGAAGATCCTGACAGCAGGGACGATCCGTCAAACAAAGGCAGGCCGGATCGCGACCAGATCAACCAGGTACACTGGAAGATACATTTTACAGATCTAACTACTCATCAATTACAATTAGCGCCTCCCAAAAGCGGGACCAGTGAGGAGGGCGCTGATCTGACGATCTATTTTCAAACAAAAATCATAGATGGCGAAAACCGCGTCTGGAAATCTTTACAGAAATCCCCCTATGTTATTGCGGTCACAGGACCCCAGGACAGGATGATCTATGTAGAATACGAGGAAATCGGGACAACCGCCCAGGAGGCAGACCCGTGGAAGGAGGAAAAGGAGCGTCTTAAGGCATGGATGGACCTTGCTAAGAAGCAGGAAGTCTCCTTTTTGGGAGGCGTCCAGGAAGAATTTTTGGACTCCCGTTTTCTTGCGCAGGACAAAAACAGCTGTGATAAAAGGCTAGAGTCCGCAGCCGCCAGGACAGAGCCGGGAGAGAGCGGCGCGTTTTACGTGATCGGAAGGAATTATGTGCCGGAAGGAAGCGTGCTTGCAAAGATCTACGGCGATGATATGGAGTATTCCAATACTGTGGAAGGTCAGGTGACCGTTGGACAGGATGTGTATGTGCTATCCAGATTTCAGGTGCGCAGGAAACAGCCGGTTTCCCCAAAAGACCAGGTATGGTCTCCAGGTGAAAAAGAGCACTGGAACATCGGAGATGTGCAGCAGCGGGAATTAGACGGAAAAGAGTACCGTTTCCGGTGTATTGACCAGAACTACGGGGATGAGACGGACCGGGGCAGGCAAAAGGCGCTGTTTCTGTGCGAGACCGTAAT
Organism: uncultured Hungatella sp.; assembly: GCA_910585645.1. GTDB lineage: Bacteria > Bacillota > Clostridia > Lachnospirales > Lachnospiraceae > UBA3402. The sequence continues at coordinate 1,980 of CAJUFP010000017.1, forward strand.
CCCCGCAGATACAGGTTCTTCCTATGTCTACGAAAAGAGGGAGGACGGAACCTATGGATATGAGTTCCGTCCGGGGCCTGTGGTGTCCTTTGGAGATTCCGACAACTATAAATATTCCAATATCCGGGCCTGGCTGAAACATGCAGAGGCAGATTTCCAGGATGCCCAGGAGATCCCGACAGGCGTAAGTTATGCCTACGAGGGCGGTACAAAGGAGGGCGGAGGAAAGGCGGCGGCAATATCAGGACAGGGGCTGAAAGCATCCTATATAGGAAGCCAGACCATGGCAGACCGCCTGTTTATCCTGTCTGTGGACGAAGCCGTTAAGTATGCGTCCTGTCTGTGGACCTTTGACGGGGCAAAAGAGGAAAACCCGGAAAGCCAGTTAGACACATTCTGTCAGAGCTACTGGCTGAGGAATCCCTCTGGGGGAAAGAAGGGGGACAAGGTCTATGTGGTGGATCTGATCCTGAAAAACATCCATTCCCAGAATATAAAACCCGGGACAGGCAGCGGGGATAAGGAGCTTGATGTCACAGGCGCTGTGGGGATAAGGCCCGCGTTTGCGGTGAGACAGCGATAGATATTTCGGCATTCCCTGGAGATCAGCCGGGGGATGCCAAAAGAACACACAAAATCCAAAAGAAAGCGAGAGACAATATGAAAAAGAAAACAAAAAGCAAGGCATTGCTGTGGGCAATGATTTCCGGGTTTATGATACAGGCGATGATGCCGGAAGCGTCCGTGTATGCATCCGTGAAAAGCGGTATGCATCAGTTAATGAGAAACATGCCGGAGGATGTAGGAGAGCGCATATCCAGCGGGTCTCCTTCCAACGCGTCTCCCTCCAACGGGGCTGCGACAGATATATTTTTGGGAGAAGCCTTAAGGGCGAGAGCCTCTTCCACAGGCGATCTGTGGGACGACTGGGAGGGAGATACGGATTTTTCCGGGGAAGGGACGAAGGAGAGTCCATACCAGATAGGCAGCCTGGCTCAGCTTATGGGGCTGTCGGAGCTGGTGGCTGCGGGCAATACCTTCAGAGGAATGTACTTTGAGCTGGTTCGGGACATTGACCTGGGGAATCTGACCAGGAACAACGGAAGCTGGAATCCTATCGGATGGTACCAGGAGGAGAGCCAGATAGGCAGCGATCTGTCCAGGGGGTTTTCCGGCAATTTTGACGGCTGCGGCAACACCATAAAGGGGCTTCGGATACACCGCCCTGGCGCAGCGCCGGACTATGCGGGACTGTTTGGACTGATTGACGGAGGCAGCGTAACCAGGTTAACCATCCAGGCGGACGAGGTCTATGGCGGCAACCGGACCGGAGTGCTGGCAGGTATGATCACAGGCGACGGTCTCATCCGTGATGTGCAGGTATCCGGATATGTCCGGGCCACAGGGGACGCGGGCGGGATCGCCGGAGCTGTGGACGGGAGAGAAGGCAGGGCCACTGTGGAGAACTGCCGTGCCCAGGGGATCGCCATTTTGTCCGAAGGGGGAAGCAGCTTTGCCGGAGGGATCGTCGGATGGGCATCCGGGGCGGATCTGGTGGACAATGAGGTTATGACCCAGAACGGCAATGGGGACCGCATTCGGGGCAATGGCTATGTGGGCGGAATCACCGGACGGATGGACGATGCCAATCTTTACAATTCTTACGTGGAAGGAACGATCGGTGGAAACGGAGGGAAGGCTGTAGGCGGAATGGTAGGGATGTATGAAAGCGGCAATCTCATACTGGCCAGATTTGCGGGTGACATCGGACGGACAGGCGGCGGAACCGCGTCCAGGGAAGGCACCTTTGTGGGGGTCCGCCGGGGGATGTTTACCTACGGGACGGAGAAGGGGAGCAATCTTTCTTACCTTTACACCAACACTTCGGGAAAGGCCAAAACCGTATTTGGTTCCGATGAGGACGGAGACAATCTGTTTACCAGCCATGCCCACATCGGCTATTGGACGGATAACGGGAAAAAGTACGTCACTGTGGCAGGGATCACGGAAAGTAACTGCGGCGACCGGTATTTTTATGAAGAGCTGGAGGACGGCGTCCGATACCTGGTGACCCAGAAGCTGGAAAAGGAGTTTACGGCGGAGGATTACGCAAAAGGACTGTCCTTTAAGCCTGACCACTTCGCGCCGGGATACCAGGGAGAACCGGTGAGAGGGTATCTGCTATCAGTTCCACGGATCGACGCCCTCAACGCCAACGGAACCTATGACACAGATGTGGCATCCCTGTCAGCCGTGCCGGCAGGTTCTAATACATATTACCGCACATTTACCAAGGATCACTGCGGGGCTGTTGCCCCTGGGGTGACCGTATCCGTGGCCACAGCGGCAAAAAATGCAGGGGACAACCGCTATCAGATGGTTGTGGATCAAACGGAGGCAGGAGGCGTAAGGCCGCCTTCCTACATCAATGAGGCTGGAGAGAAATCCCCCATGACCTATGTAAATGGAGGCACTTACAGCTTTCAGATGCCAAAGCGGGACACAGAGATCAATGCGGAGTATGTAAAAGTCACCACCCAGGTTCTGCTTAACCCGGCACAGACAACCATCTCCGTGACTCAGACCAGGAAAGGGGACCGGAAAAACCCGGACATTCTGACAGAGGTTAGAGATCAGGGGGGAATCCTTATTGCCCGCTATATCAACGATCAGCCCGATACGGCAGTTGAGGTGCAGCCGGTGCGCATCCACGGGGAGCATAACAAGACAGGCAGCACGGCGGACCAGTCGCTGGCGTGGTCTGTGGATGATGACAATCTTCTGACTCTGGACTGTCCCGCAGGATATTCCATGGAGGATGCCGCTGTGATGCCAAATATGAACAGTTCCTTTATCCAGGGGATTCTGAACAGGGAGGTGGAGAAGCAGGCGGACCATGATTACCTGGAACCCATCAGCCCTGTGGTGTACGACCAGAGCGGCGTAGTCACCGCAGCCTCAAACCCAAAGACCTCCGCTGACGGCAGAGCTGTCTATGGAAATTGCAAGGTGACCGTGACCTTTCAGATTCTGGATCAGACCACCAGGAGAGTGGAGGGACTGAATCTGAATGAGACTGACCTGGTGTGCAGGGTCGTTAGAAAGCTGACCGGGGACAGAAAAGATCCCCATCAGGAGATCACCTGCTCAGGATTGACGATCCTGGCAGCAGAGCTGTATCCCCAGCAGCCGTTTTATAAGAATGTCACCTGGAAGGACAAAGACAGCGGCCAGATCATACGCCTGACTCCTTCCGGCGACCATCAGGAAAATTGCGGCATAGAAGTGCGGTTTGACCCGGAGGGAAAGGCCAATCCCGCCTGGATCCAAAATGTGATCCAGGCAGATAACCAGATAAAAAAGGAAGATCCATACCGGAAGCTGGAAGGAAAGGCTGTGTATGAGGAGGTGGTGACAGCCACAGCCCAGGATCAGACCCACGGGGTGGTATCAGGCAAGTGCAACGTGACGATTGAGTTTGTGACCGAGGATGAAACAGAGATCTGGCCGGAGAAGATAAACATGGAGCCCTCGAAAAGGGAATATAACCTGTCTGTGGTAAAAACAGGAGACAGTTCCAAGCCAGTGGTCTCATACCAGGGATTTGACAGCGTAAAGCTGAGCGCGTCCTTTTTGCCGGAGGTTCCGGATGAAGAGCCTTATAGGCCTTATGCCAGTCTCATCCAGTGGAGCAGCAGTGACTGGGGGATCCTTGGGGTGACAAAGGACGGAACCATGACTCCGTCTAAAAACGCTTCCTGGGTTGGAGAGCTTTTAAACGCAGCCTCATCCGCCGGAACCAGAAAAGCTCAGGCAGCCAAGACAGTCCTGGTTTGGGGGGAGGCAAACCAGGGACAGGCAAAAAGCTCTGTAGAGGTAACGCTGCGTCTGACTGCGGAAGATAAGACAGTAAAATACACGCCTAAGGCCTCCGGCGGCAGTTCATCCGGGCGCATAAAGGGAAGCTCTGATTCCGGGCCGGGGGTGGAGGCGGTTATGACAGGCAACAGCCTAACCTACTCCGGATCCGGAAGTCCCATCCTGGCTTTGGAAGGTCAAAAAGGCCAGTGGGGACGAACGGCGGAAGGAGACTGGACCTTTACGGCCAATGGCAGGCTGTGCCGGGATGAGTGGGTCTATGCCCAGAATCCGTACGCGGATACAAAGAAAGGTCAGAGCAGCCTGGATTGGTTCCGGTTTGATTCCCAGGGACGCATGGTGACCGGATGGTACACAGACAAGGATGGGCTTCGCTACTATCTGAATCCAATATCCGACAATACAAAAGGCCGGATGATGACCGGGTGGAACTGGATCATGGGAAATGACAGATGGCTTCGGTGCTATTATTTTCAGGAAAATTCCGACGGAAAGAAGGGATCTCTGTTTAAGAACAAAACCACTCCTGACGGATACTCAGTCAATGGGGAAGGAGAGTGGACCGTAAAAGAACAGGTGCAGAAGAAATAACGTTTTCGATCAAGGGGGAATTCAGGTGTACAGGATAAAAGAAAGGTTGCGCAGCGCCGGGGCATGGATCTTGGCGGCTGTATTGATATGGGGGATGGTGTTTCCCTTTCTTCCGGTGAGAACCGTCCTGGCGGACAGTGGGACGGTCCTGGCATGGAGCGGGGAGTGGCATCACTACTGCATTGACGGTTCCGGCTATGCCCACAATACTGCCAGCACAAAAAACGACAAATATATGCGGGTAAATACCCAGGATGGACTCAATTCCCAGGAGCGGGCCATTTTGTTCTGGGCCATGCTGTCCTTTAAGGCGGCGTACTGCCATGACGCGGCTGCCGCAGGGAGGATTGCCGCTATTAATGAAGGCGCTCAGGCAGCGGGACTGAAACCTATCGTGTCAGGAGTCTCAGAGGAGGATTTAAAAGGGGTTATCCACTCTTCAAAGGTCCGCGCCAAATATGGCTGGCTGGACGACGCGGCTGCCCGGGGAGAGTCGTACTTGAAGCTGGCAGGGTTTTTAGGCGGTTCGGACAAGGGAGGCAACAAAACTTCTGTACCTTCCCTTCTGAAAAATGCCACCTCCCTGGAAAAGGCGGTTCAGGCCGTAGGCGGGGAGGGGAAGTATGTGCTGGACTTTGACCCGTCGGGCAAGGATGGGGATTTTCTGGCAAAAGTCCCTCTGAAATTGTCGGCGGACGGGGTTAGCTGGACCGTGGGAAGCGTAAATGGCTGGAATGTGCAAAAGACCGCGACTCAGGTGTGTATTACCAATCCCGATCCCCAGGCCCAGCCTGTATACCTGAAATTTGACCCGTCAGGCACGGATTACGCTCTGTCGTCAGGAGGGTTCGGCTCTCCTGACGAGTGCTACAGTCAGACGCTCCAGGTGTGGAAATGCGTGGAGTGCGCGGGAACCCACGCTACAGGCGGGAAAGTTCACCCGCTGGAAAACCACCAGAGGACCATATGGATGGAATTGACGGATATGCCCGTGGGCGCTTACTATGGTAGGACCGGCAAGGGGGAGCTGGCAGGGCCGGCAGGAGAACTCCATTTTCAGGTGTACCGCCACGAGGAGGAGATGAATGCGGATTACCTTGTACAGCTGTACAAGTACGACTATGAAACAGGAGCGCCATTGGAGGGCGCGGTGTTTGATCTGTACGAGCGTTTCGATGATAAGGACCAGGTAAACCAGGAAAATTGGGGACAAGGGGAGATCTACGAGCAGGAGCTGACCCATGGGCCGGTTTTGTGGGACGGATTCCGGCTGGTAACTTCTGTGCAGACGGACGCAAAAGGACATGGATCTTACAGGCTGGAAAAGGGGTATCACTATGACAAGACATTCTGTGACGGCCATCCGGCGCCGGAGTTTGGTGAAGGTTCCCAGGAGGATGACGGGGAGGAGGAGAACCGGGAAGGGATGTCTGCCGGGGAACGGCAGGGAAGCGTGAGAGACGCCGCGGCGGCGTACAGCGACGACAGAGACGAAATGGAAGATGAGGAGGGGGAGGAAGAAGGAGAGACGGACGGGACCGGCAACGCGGAGCTGGCCCGGCAGTGGATGGAATGTGTGGCAGCCTGTGAGGCCAGGGCTGGAGACGGTACTCATTTCCACTGGATCATGGACGAGGTGAACATGGATGCGATTGAAGCTGCGGCTTCTTCCGGGGAGAGCGGGGATATGGGCTGTACCGAAAGCGCGGATGCGGAGCGGGCCTATGAGGAGTCCGGGTGCAGGGCGGATTGTGAGGAGACGTACCAGTCTTTCGTCGCCATGAGATACAGTTATACCTTTGTGGAGAAAGCGGCCAGAGAGGGGTATGTCCTTCACGGGCTGCACCGGGATGACGTGCCGGTGGAGATCATCACAACAGACGCGTCCCAAAACGGAGCCAACGGAGTCTTTGGAGGCGGATACAGCCACACCATCCAGGGAAATAGCCTAAAAGCCCAGGCTTTTGGGGCCGTAGAGATTCCTGATCGAAAGGATGACAGGGCAGGAAACGCCGACTATTACGGGAGGGCAGTCCCAATCCGACGTCTTCTGGCAGTGGCGAAAGACCTGGTAGAGTATGGGGATGGTCTCAGCCAGGGCCAGGACCCGGCGGAAGATGCAGGGGAGCAGGCGTCGAATGGGGAAGAAACCTGTGAGAGGGGAACGCCTTCTGATGCGGTGAAAGAGGAGAATACCGAGACGGCAACGCCCTCTGATGCCAGACTTTCCTTTAGTCAGACACCCATTTTCAGAACCATGACAGCCAGATATGAGGAGGACGAAGATCCAGGAGATTCCCGGCTTTTTGAGGATGCTTATCAGCAGGCCTTAAACAGCCCCAGCTGCGGAGCCCAGGTGGAAAAGGGACCTTCGGACCTTTATTCCCATGGGGGAGGAAAGGACGGAGAAGAGGAGGCGTGGAGGATCTACGACCACCGGACCGAGGGGGAGATCCACATCAATAAACGGGATATGGCCTTACAGGACCACGAGGGAGAACACTACTCCTCCTATGGAGACACCCAGGGGGATGCTGTGCTGGAAGGCGCGGTTTACGGCCTGTTTGCAGCCGCGGACCTGGTACATCCGGACGGGGGAACCGGGATCGTTTTCAGACAAAACGATCTGGTGGCCATAGCAGCTACGGACAAGGAAGGGGACGCGTCTTTCATGGCCATCACCGAGGCGCCGGGGCATACCTATGATTACAAAACCGGCTGCGTCACAGCCACAAAAGAGGGGTGGAACGCGACGGCCCCCAAGAACCTCTACAGAAAGACCCAGGAGATCGATGATTATAGGGCTGACGGAGCGTATGTCCGAAGGTATCTGGATAATGAGAAGGAAAACGGAAACTGCTGGATCGGAAGGCCTCTGCTTCTGGGGGATTATTATGTGAAAGAGCTAAGCCGGTCAGAGGGATATGAGTTGTCTGTCAACGGACAGATGGACCCGGAGAGCAATCAGGGTTACAGTCTGGAGGTAACCATCCCGAGAGGGGAAGGCTCGGCGGCGGTTACAAGGGCTCCCTATGTGGAACTGCAGTCCTCCGGGGAGGACGAGGATACCATGCCCAATGTTATCAATTTTGCGGTAACTTCCCAGGGAACCGGGGACAGAGGGTATGATATGGTTCTGGAGTTGTTCCCAAAAGGAACCAGGCTGTTTCGAAAGGACAGCTCCACCAGAGAACAGCAGGTGGAGATAGCTACAGGCCAGAAAGAGAAGAAGTATCTGTTTGACGCTTTGGGGCAGCCCGTCTACCAGAGGGCCGACGCGGACGATACTTACCCCAAACGCAATGCGGACGGAAGCTTTGTGACAGAGGAGATTGCTGTAAATGGCGTGGTCGCCGCCATGGGGACGGTTCCGACCCAGGTGATCGACCAACAGGCAGTGGAGGAGATTCTAAGGAGGGGATCTGACGGCGGAAACGGTCAGGATAAAAATGACCAGCCGCTGGCAATAAACAGTGAGAACAGTCCGCAGTTTCTGTATATCAAGATGAAGGTAGAGGAGGCGCTGCGGGAATGTGGGTATGATACGCCCAAACGGGCAGGAACGGCAGAAGACGGAACCGGTCGGATAGAATATTCCGGAAGCGATGAGGGGATCTATCATAACGGTGTGCGCCAGGGGGAGACAGACCAGGAAGGAATATCCGGAGCCGTGCCAGGAGGGCCGGCCAAAAGGACGGTATACGGCCATCCTGTTATTACCGTGGAACTTCCAAAACAGAGGCAGGACGGCAGCCCGGCCACGGCAGGGGACGCGGTTCTCTCCCTTATAGATTTCTACGGGCAGCATCCGTGGTACAGTTTTGGAGGGATCCACGGGTGTGAGGAAGCGGATCACACCTGGAAGTTTCACCTCTATGCCGGAGTAAAGGGCAGTCCCGCCAACTTTGCGGCGCCTGGGACAGCGCAGGAGGAGACGGTTATCTTTCACCGGATCCCGTGGATTCCTGACGATGGGGCAAAGAGTCCAAGATGGATCTATGTCATATATAAAAACAGTGTGTCCCAGGATGCCTTTGGGACTTATGAGGACTTTCGGTCCTGGGAGACCATGGGGCAGTATCGGTGCAGCGCGGTTCTTGTAAGCGACGCCAAAGCCCTGGGGGATGGGACGATTCAGTCAAAGACCGTGGAGAAAAACGTCTGTTACAACAAAGGGGAGATCCTGTGTACCCCTGACGGAAGCCCTCTCCAGGCCTATGAGTGGGTGGACGTGATGGATGTTGTGGACCAGACCCAGGAGGTTTACACCTGGAGCGAGATTCCCGTTGTCGATAAGAGCGGGACTTTGACAGGGCATGGCCAGGGCAGGTTTACGGACGCCTATGGGGTGGCAAAGAATGATACAGGGAAAGGGATGACAGTGGCTTATAAGCTGGTGCTGCCCAGACAGGACATCACGCTGACACAGGCGGAGATAGACCGATTGCCGCCGGGCTGCGGCTATGAGGCAGGAGACACCATGGGATATGGCGGCTATGTCCTTCAGGCATTGGGGGCCTGCGTACAGATCTATCTGGATCATGAGAGCCAGACCATGGCAGGTTTTGGCCTGTATGTGAAGCCTGTAAGTCTAATCTATCCGGGACAGAGCTATGTCTATCAGGATGGAGCCGTAAGGCCTGGGGAGGGCACCCGAAAGAACCCTGTAGGAGTGCGGCAGCGGGTTATCAGCCAGTCTGTAAAGGTGACAAAAGCCATCGGAAGCGGGGATGGCAAAGTAATGGACAATTTTCGCTTTAAGATCTATCTGAAAAGCAACCTGGAACGCCTTTTTCGGGATGAAGAGGGCAATGTGGTGTGGACGGATCAAAAAGGCCGTGAGATACAGCCGGCACAGTGGAAGGAGGCCTACCCGGCTCTTGTGCCAAAACTGTATACAAAGGCGCCCCACAAGACCACGCCCCTTTACAAGGCCCCTCTGGACAGCGTGACTGCCAATAAAAGCTTGTACGGGATGGAAGGCGGTTTCATCAGCAGCCAGCAAAATCCCGGGTATACGGCGGTTTTGGAGACGAGAGACGGCAGTTATGACTACGAGAAGTTTTTTGACGCTATCGCCGTGGCAGACAAAGACAAATGGGAGGATGGGGATCCGTCCTATACTTCCCACCGGCCTCTGGGAAATAAGGAAAACAGCACCAGGGAAGCAGAGGAGAACGCCGCTGTATCAGACTGTGTGCGCCAGTTTGCCATTGACTGGTATCTGGATCAGGAGGTGGAAAAACTTACAAAGGCTTCTATGGCCTACAGCGACCAGTTTTACGATCAGGCTCTGTGGGAGGCTATAAAAAAAGCCGAAAATTATTTAAAGCCCTTCTTTTCCTATGACCTGGATGCCATTTACGCGATCCAATGGGACCCGGAGCAAAGTGGAGGGAAGGACAAGGATAAGACTACATTGAGCGCGGACGAAAGGGAGACAGAGTGGTGTCTGGGCACGTCGGAGAACCTTCCCTACGGGATCTATGTGATCGTGGAACAGCAGCCTAAGTACGCGGATTTGGAGGATCTGAAAAACCGTCACTATGAAATCGACGCGCCACAGGAGATCCCTATTCCGGCAGTTTACGAAAGCTACGAGGGCGCTGTGAAGACCCCCCAGAAGATGAGCAGCCATTACACATATCACAGAGAGATGTCTCCGGAGGACATGGCAGCCAGATACCAGATCCGGTTTAACCAGGAACAACATGTGGTGAAAGCCCATAATCATTGCGGTGATTTTGAGATCTATAAGTACGGACTGTCCATGGGAGACATTGCCAACGGAGCGGCGGAGGCCGGGACGGGGAACTACTTTGCGTTGACCCAGAGCCAGTGGAAGCCCTTGGCAAATTATTACAATGAGGACGACGACCGGCGTACAGGAGACGTACCCTATTATCTGACTGAGGGCATGAGCGGAAGAAAAGGAGTTTCTTCTGTCTACCGTTACAGTTCCGTATCAGAGACAGGGACAGAAGACACCATGACCGGAGCTCTGAAAGCCCGGGACGGGGAGTACGCCCAGGCCCTGGTGCCGTGGAGCATAAAGACAGCAGACAAAAAAACTTTGGGAGAAAACGAAAGCGGTGACGGAGGATCTGCGTACGGAATCTTTTTTGACGAGCCTTACAAAAGCAGGCTGCGGATCGAAAAGCTGGATTCAGAGACCCACGAGAACATTCTCCATGACAGGGCCGTATTTCGGATATACAGGGCCGTCAGAGATGATTCCCGGTACGGGACCGGGGAGGTAAAGACCTACAAAGAGAGAACTCTCATAACGGGAAGCAGGCTGTTTCTTTTGGGCATGGGAGCGGAGCAGATCAATACGGTTTCCCGGGCGTCTTTGGGTGTGGGAGAGCTTTACAGCGGATTTGTTCCCGCCGGGACCCCGGTGTGCAGGGAAGAAGATCAGGTCATCCTCATGGATGATTCCGGAAAAAAGGTGGGGGATTTTAGAGCCTACACCACCACCAGGGACGGAGTTATGGATTCTGCAAAGGGAGATGAACAGCTTTATGGAGACCAGAATGTCGGATATCTGGAGACGCCGAAGCAGCTGGACGCAGGAGCATATGTCCTGGTGGAGATAAGTCCGCCGGCAGGCTACACAAGGACAAAGCCTGTGGCATTGGAGATATACAGCGACAAAGTGGCATACCGCAAAGAGGGAAATGCAGCCAACTCTGTCCTGGCCACAGTCTATAAACGGATCGGGGAGGCAAAAGACAGCGGAGATCTGGCCCGTGTGTACATAGAAAACGCTCCCATTCAGTTAAAGATCGAAAAGAAGAAGAATCAGGACACCCACGTGACTTACAAAGTAAACGGGAGGATAGACGGAAGCCTGACAGAGATCGGCGGCAATCCCGGTTATGAATACGCGTACAGTCAGGGAAGGTATCTTGGCTATGGGTGGAAGAAAGGGACGCTGGAGTATCTAAAGCAGCAGAAGGACGCGGGAGCGCAGGTGGAACTGGTATATCACGGCGGGATATTTGCCGGATATGGCTATGTAACTGTGGACGCCCAGAAGTGGAAGGAGGAGAATGCTTATGTGGCCGGAGCGGTGATGACGCTGTATGAAGGATTGGAGCTAAAGCCTTCAGGAGATAAAGAGGATCATGGATATGAGGGGCTGGTGGTTGAGCGCAGCCCGTCCGGCAATGTGACCAGGATGTATGTCCGGGAAGGGTATGCCGGGACCAGGACAGAGTTTTTGAACACCCGGGAAGACCGGGAACAGGCAGTAACCGGGGATCTGAGAGAAGCTATAGATCAGGAGCGTGTGGATAAGTGGAAAAAAATTGTGGAAAAACGGAAAAATGCTGTGGAAAACTCTGTGGAAAATCAGCAAGGGATTGTGGATGGAATCTGGGATGGGGTAATGGTGGAAAGGCCGGATACGGATATTTTATATTATGACCTTGGAGATTTGGATGTGTTTACCCGAACATCTGTGGATGGGGTGGTCACAGCTTATGGGTATGACAGGAATCACGATTTGGTTGAACTGGAACAGCTGGAAGAGGACAGAGGCCGCTTCACCCCAACAGACAGGGGACATTCGGTATTTGCCTTTAAAGGAGGCGTGCCTTACCTGGAACTGACAGGAGGAGACTTTACACAGATGGAGTATGATTCCGGAGATAACATTTTTACGCTGCCCCAGGGCGCTTTGCTGTACCACCTTGACAGGGAGGGGAACCGGGACGCTATGGTAGATCCTCACACCGGCATGGCTTATGTGGAGGAAGAGGAGACAGGGCGGATCTATGTGTGGCCTGTGACAGTCACAAAAGATCAGTCAGGGCGCAGGATCGGCGCTGACAAGATCTCGACCTCCAGAGCAGCCCAGGCAGGCGGCCATGGAGAATCGGGATATATAACCGGTTCCTGGAAGCCACAGTCCGGGGAAGAGAGCCACAGAATGGTGACGATCATCCAAAATTTTCGAAAGGAGAACCTGGACGGGGAGCCGATCCGTCACAGCAACAGCGGACTGTTTGAGAAGCTTATGCGCCCTGTGGTGGATGAACACGGTCTGCCGGTGTACTTTGCCTGCAGCAGAGAAACTTATGAAACGGAGACTTCCCTCTATGACAGGGACGGAGATCTTGTGCGGAAAAAGCAGTCTGACCTTGCAGAGCACCATGAGAAGGCCTCGTATCTTGCAGAGAACCCTAAGGGCCTTGATAACGGGGCGGAACCGATTTACCACCGGTTCGGGGAAAGCTATCTCATGGAGAATACGTGGATAACCGGACAGAAAAATCCGGATGATCCTTTTGACGGGCAGATGAGCCAGGGCCAGGCAGACCTCTTAAGACGAGTTCCCGCCGGAGTCTATATTATGGAAGAATTAAAGGCTCCTGAGGGTTACGTCAAAGGGTTTCCCAGAGGCATGACCGTGGAGGAGACAGCCAGGGTTCAGACCGGGCAGATGGTGGATCACAGCACAAAGGTTCTTATCCAAAAGCTGGATGATACGGATCGATATCAGTATGAGGTACTGGATATGAACGTGACAGATTCTATGGGGACTCACCCAAAGATCGGGACTTTGCAGGAAGGAAAGAGCAGCTTTGGCTATAACCAGACAGCGGGAGCGAAGCTGACGCTGTTTAAGGCGGGAGATCAGAAGCAGAGCGGGAATGAAAAGGAGACGCGGATACCGATTCTCTCATGGGAGACCGGGAAGGAACCTTTGTACACGGAGGGACTGGCCCAAGGGGATTACATATTGGAGGAGACGGTGACACCACAGGGGTTTGTAACTGGGAAAGGGATGAAGATACAGGTGATGTGTACCGGACAGGTGCAGACCTTTGCCATGATCAATGACCATACAAAGGTGGAATTTGAAAAGTATACCATGGACAAAGACACAAAGCTGCCTCTTGAAGGCGCGGGATTTACCCTATACGAGGCTGTGGTGGATGAATATGGACAGGCGGTTTTTCAAGACGGGAAACCTCAATATTACAAGGATAAGATCGCGGATACCTGGGTTACCAGTGACAGCAGGGTTTATGAGGGATTTGCGGCAGCGTTTGAGGAGATGTACCGGGATTACGGAACATCAGGGAGGACGGTTTCGTGGAAGGTAGACGGAAAAGACTATGAAGCCGCATATGTGTCCCATCAACAGATCGACGCCGGGGCGGCAGGGGGAGAGGCCTCCATGTTTCCCACGACGGCGGATATCAGATTCCGGACAAATGAAGGAGCAGTCATCCGCATTGTGGCGTACCAGCAGGAGGGAAACCGCCAGGGAAGGGATTTTGTCTATGAGTATCAGTTTGACTACAGGAAGCTTTCCCATGTAAATGACAACTGCGTCTCTTATGTCACTGGGGACGGAATGCGGCGTATGGATTATCTGCCTGTGGAAAAGAACTATGTTCTGGTGGAGACACAGCCTCCCAGAGGGTACGGGGCGGCTGCGGACAGGCTTATAACCGTAGAGAATACGATTCAAGTCCAGCGGCACAGCGTCAGAAACCAGGAAAGCGTTCTCCTGATCTCCAAATGCGCGAAAGGAGAGAGCGGATTCCCAAAGACGGAGGAATTGCCCGGAGCCCATTTGGCTCTCTACAGGGCCGATGAAAGAGGGCAGCTGATCAGGGAGCCGCAGTTTCTGGCAGCACAGTGGGTCAGCGGATCGGACGGCGTGTACACGGAGACAGACCAGATAAACGGACGAATCCCGGCAGGGTACAAAAAAGGGGATAAAAGACCCCATGAACTGGCCAGGCTGCCAAAGGGCATCTACTACCTGGTGGAGGAAAAAAGCCCGGATTACTATACGTTGATGGAACCTGTTAAGATCGTGTATGAGCAAGATCAGCAGATTCAGATCATACGGGCGTGGGACGAGATGGTCCGGGGCGAGCTGGAGATACGAAAGACCAATGAGCAGGGGGAGACGCTGAACGGCGTTGTATTTGAACTTACGGCTTACAGGGGCATGGAGCGGGAACCGGTTTTCGAAAAAACTCTCAGCGATCAGGACGGGATTGTCCGTGTGTCTGATCTGCCGGTGGGGGAACCGTCAGAAGACGGGAAGATCATACCGTATCGATACCGGCTGAAAGAGGTGACACCGCCTGCAGGGTATGGGGCTGACATGCAGATTCATACCTTCTGGTTTGACCCGGACCACAAGGGGGATTCCTGGGGAAACGGTCAGAAAGCAGAGGTCGGGCTTCAGATCGTCAATGAGAAGACCAGGATCTCTATTAGCAAACAGGATTTTGGCTCGCCAGAAGCATGGGTTTTGGGGGCGGGGATGGCAGTGTATCAGGTGACCGGCCGCGACGGGCTGGGACAGTACATCTATGACAGGGAAAATCCGGAGGATACCTGGATAACCGGACTTAAGGAGCGCCATGTGCTGGAGGGGCTGACAGCCGGGGGGACCTATCTTCTGATGGAGGAGACTGTGCCCGAAGGCTATGAGCGGATGAAGCCGTATGCGTTTACCTTGTCACAGGACGGCAGGCGTATCTGCGCCATAAACAGTCAGATGGGCGTGGTGACGGTTCATTCCCTTGAGGACGGAGACGGGATACGCTCTGTGGAGATACAGGGGCGCTATGGAATAAAGGTGGAGATGGAACTGCAAGACAAAGAAGGAAACGTGGTTTCTGCCTGGGTTGCGGGCAGGGATGGCCGTGTGCTGACAGAGACAGAGGGGATCCGGGACAATGAGGTCTACGATCTGACGGAGACCACGGTTTACAGCGACGGTTCCAGGGAGATCACAGGGCGCGCCACAAGGCGGTGTCATCTGTCAGACCAGGGAACCTGGATGATTCCACAGCGGACGGTGGACAAGGTGCGCATGACCTTGACTCATGACAGCGGAGGGGAGATCAGGGCCTGGAATTCCTCGGAGCTTATGCCGAGGATGGAGGTGGAAAATCCCTTTACAGAGGAAAGCCCTAAGATCGTGATCAATGGAGGGCAGGGAGCGGTGAAACCGTCAGAGTTAGTTTCGGTTTCCATTACCTGTGTGAATACTGGTTACACGGCTGCGGATATGACAGTTGAGGTTTGGCCAGGATCGGAGTCTGCGGTTATTGACCCGGGAGACGGAAAGCTGGAGGGCGGACAGATCCGGTATGAGCTAAAGCAGATGCAGCCAGGGGAGAGCCGTCAGGCGCGGTATGCCTGCCAGCTGTCTCCCGGCGCAAAGGAAGCGACGGTAAGAGCGGCAGTCCGGTGTATGGGAAAGACTACAGAGGAGAAGAAAGTCGTTCCGGTACTGCAGAAGAACCGTCTGACTCTGTTCTATGAAGTGACAGGCACAGGGAAAGAAAGCGCGGAGGGAAACTCCCGGAAGTTCCGGGTATTTTTGTACAGGGAGTCAGGGGAGGAACTTAAGGGAACCTACCAGTACCAGGGAAGCCGGGAGGGCAGTCTTCGAAGCGGAGACAGCCTGACGCTTAAGGCCAATGAGTTTGTGACCATTGATCCGGGAAACATCTACCAGAATATCCGCTATGAGGTGGTGGATGAGCAGGAAGGAGAGCGCCAGAAAGGACAGGCGGCAGCAGAGACCGGGGCGTGCGCGCGCTTTTTAAGAGAGGTGACAGATACAGGGCAGACCGCGATTTTCAGGAGAGGGCAGCAGTATCAGCTTCTGGAGACCACCTATTACAGCGACAACAGTATAAGGGACAGCGGAAAGATGAGATTTACCATTCATGACGAAGGGGCTGTCCAGGGGATCGCTGTTATGGATAGAAAGCAGGCGGTGGCAGTGAGCAAGATGGATATCACTGGCCATGAGGAGCTTAAAGGGGCCCTTATGCAGGTGAAAAAGACCGACGGAACGGTTCTGGAGCAGTGGATATCCGATAAAGAGCCCCATATTCTGGAGGCGGTTCTTGTACCGGGGCAGACCTATATCCTTCATGAGGAGTTAAGTCCAGGAGGATATGGAGTTGGGGAAGATATTTTCTTTCAGGTGAAAGAGGGGGAATGTATCCATAAGGTGACAATGGAAGATAAAAAGACCCACGTGGTTTTCAGCAAAAAGGGAATTACAGGACAGGAGGAGATCCCCGGCGCGGTGATGCAGGTTCTGGATGAGAGCGGAACCGTGGTGGAGGAGTGGCTTTCCGGCGTAAGGCCTTATGAGATCGTGGGAAAACTGGAGGCGGGAAAGACCTACAGGCTTCACGAGGAGGTGCCGCCGGACGGCTACGGATATGGGGAGGATGTTACGTTTACCGTGGCTTTGGATGGCGGGATCGATCAGGTGGAGATGCGGGATAGGCCTACCCATGTGGAGGTGAGCAAAACCGATATCACAGGGGAGAGGGAACTTCCGGGAGCCAGACTGGAGATTCTGGATGAAAAAGGCAGCGTGATTGTACGGTGGATCTCCGGGGAACAGCCCTACAAACTGGTGGGCGTGCTGAAAGCAGGCCATACCTACACCCTGCGGGAGTCGGCGGCTCCTGACGGATATGCGTATGCGGCGGATATACGGTTTACGGTTTCCAGAGACGGGGCTGTGGACCGGGTGGTTATGAGAGACGAGGCGACCAGGATAAAGATCATAAAGACAGATAAAAGGACAGGCCGCACGCTGGCAGGGGCCAGGCTGGAACTGGTGACTGTGGACGGGGCGGTGGCCGAGACGTGGACCAGCACACAAGAGGCTCATCTGCTGGAGGGAAAACTGCGGGCCGGACAGACGTATCTTGTGCGGGAAAAGAAAGCGCCGGACGGTTATAACATTCTGGATAAGGATATCTATTTTACGGTGCCAAAAAAGGCAGAGACCATAACCGTGGAGGTGGAAAATGAGAAAAAGCCATCCAGGCCCGGAGTTCCCCCGGACAGAAAAACGCCGATTGATGAAAAAGAGCCGGAAAAGACGGGAAAAGTGTATACGGATTACTGGTCCCTTATGGAGGCTCACGGAAAAACTTCTTACCAGACGTTTACAAATTTAAGACTTCCCAAGATGGGAGATGAGGGAGCAGAAGGAGAAAAGAGGGTCTGGCTGGCATTGACTGGTATGGCATGCCTGGTGGCGGCGTGGATCGCAGGAAAAAGAAAAACGAAAAGTTTCTGTTTCATCCTCATCTTTGTATTTGCCGTATCCAAACCTGTCCCTGCTTTTGCGGAGACGGTGGACGTGCAGCCGGAGGGCAGACTGGTGGTGACAGGAGATGTGTACCTGGAGGAAAGCCAATTACCGGAGGTTTTGCCGGAAGTCTATGTGTACGGGGAGATGGAGTATCTGCGCCGGTCCTGTCAGGTGGTGGAGGCTATGACCGAGGAGGGCGCAAAGGAAGTGGAAGAAACCATCACATACAGGGAGGTGGAGCAGATGGATACTCTGCCGGAGACGGCAGAGATTACGGTTACAGATGAGCGGTATGGCACAAGTACGAAAAAGGATTTCCCGGTTATGGATGTGAGGTTTTATGACTGGAGGTGGATCGGGGGATTTGAACTTCCATTGACTGTGGAAGAAGCTGACGCCCAGATTTACGAGCTGAACGGTATACAGGTTCCGGCCAGGGAAGAGCAGCCCTTTGCAGGTTACGAGAAGGAATTGCTGAACTTAGCTCAGGTGAATCCCGACTATTATCGCATCCAGGAGGTTAGATGGACAGGGCCTTCCTGGGTGGGGGAGAATGGAAAGATATATCGGAACGCAGTGGCAGCAGGGGAGAAGTATGTGGCTGACTGCCAGGCAGTTTACGGCGGCACGGCGGTTTTGGAGCCTGTACAAGGAGTGGCCTGGCAGGCAGTGTACCAGCAGGCTCCCCCAAATACAGAGCCTGCGGCAGAGACCGATGAGGAGCCATGGCAGCTTCATGCCGTCGCGACGCCTGCGGTCCCGGAACCTTTGTTCCGGGCGCCGGAGAAGGAGAAAGCGCGGGTCCCGGTCAGATTGGAACAGGTGGTATTTTCTGTGGGGATCCTCCTTCTTGTGATTCCCCTGGTCATGATGTTTATGAGAAAGCGTCAAAAATACTATAACTCTTTAAAAAGGTAAGATTTTCTGGTATGATAGGGGGAACAAGAAAAAACCTGAGATCACATAGCAGGGGAACGAGGAG
The DNA here is from genome assembly GCA_910585645.1 of uncultured Hungatella sp. GTDB lineage: Bacteria > Bacillota > Clostridia > Lachnospirales > Lachnospiraceae > UBA3402. Next base: position 20,546 of record CAJUFP010000017.1, read on the forward strand.
GAACAGGGTATGAGAGCGTGCGGGATCCTGATGCCCATAGCCAGTCTGCCGTCAAAATACGGTATCGGAGCATTTTCCAGGGAGGCATATGAATTTGTAGACCAGTTAAAGGAGGCAGGGCAGAGCTACTGGCAGATCCTGCCCCTGGGTCCTACGGGGTATGGGGACTCACCTTACCAGTCATTTTCCGCATTTGCCGGAAATCCCTATTTTATTGACCTGGAACAGCTGAAAAAGGAAAAACTGCTGACAGCCAAAGAGTGCAGGGAAGCGGATTTTGGCCAGGACGAGACGTATATTGATTATGGGAAACTGTATGAGAATCGGTTCGCGCTTCTGAAGAAAGCATTTTTGCGGTGGAAAGGCCAGACGGAGCAGGATGGCCTTTCCATGGAGCGGATATTTGAGGAGCAGCTGCTTCCGGAGACCAGGGATTATTGTTTTTACGCCGCGCTGAAACGACACTTCCAGGAAAAAAGCTGGATCCAGTGGGACAGGGATATCAGGCTTAGGCAACAGGAAGCTATGGAAACGTACCGGGACATTCTGGCAGAGGAGATCGAATTCTATGAGTTTCAGCAGTTGATGTTTCTGACGCAGTGGAGAAAACTGAAACAGTATGCCAATGAGAGGGGGATCCGGTTCATCGGGGATATTCCCATCTATGTGGCGTTTGACAGCGCTGACAGCTGGAGTCGTCCGGAACTGTTTCAGTTTGATGAGGAGAGACGGCCAAAAGCGGTGGCAGGGTGTCCGCCAGACGCGTTTTCTGCCACGGGACAGCTGTGGGGCAACCCGCTCTATGACTGGGAGTACCACGAGAAGACCGGGTTTGAGTGGTGGATGCGGCGGATGGAATACTGTTTTGAACTGTACGATGTGGTGAGAGTGGATCATTTCCGGGGATTTGACGAGTATTATGCCATTCCGGCTGATGCCGACACCGCTGTAAACGGAACCTGGAAAAAAGGGCCGGGGGTCGCCCTGTTTGAGACTATGAAGAGAACGTTTGGAAAGACGCCCATTATCGCGGAGGATCTGGGCTTTCTGACGCCCAGCGTGTATCAGCTTCTGGAGGACACAGGATTTCCGGGGATGAAGGTGCTGCAGTTCGCTTTCAGCACCGGTGAGAGGAGCAATTATCTGCCATATTTCTACGAACATAACTGTGTGGTCTACACAGGGACCCATGACAATGACACCGTGCAGGGCTGGTATGAGACGATGGACAAAGAGGAAAAGAAGTTTGTCAGGGACTACATAGGGAATGTTACGCCATCGCCGGAGGAGATCGCCTGGGATATCATTCGCCTGGCTGTATCCAGCACGGCGGATCTGGCTGTTGTTCCGATTCAGGATTACCTCTGTATCGGGAAAGAGGGGCGTATCAATACGCCGTCAACCCTTGGGGGCAACTGGACCTGGCGGTTAAAGAAAGGGGAATTTACGGCAAAGATCAGAAAGCGGTGCAGGAAGCTAAATGCTGTTTACGGCAGATGTGAGGAGCTGTCTTTAAAGAAACGGACAGATTAAGAAAAAAGAGGCCGGCAGATTGGCAGATTTACTAATCTGCCAATCTGCCGGCGGAAAGAGTATCCTGCGCAGAGGGTTTGTATCATGTGGTTTCCTGGGAACCTTCCGGGGCAGACTGGCCGGAGGCGTCAGGGTCAAGCTCGTTCAGCGAAAACGTAGTCAGATATTCGTTGCCGGACATGTCCCGGACGGTTACGGACAAGCCGTTGGGGTCCATCTGGAAGGTGATCCTGCCAGTGGCCTTGTCCACGCTTAAGGGAAGGATCTGCTGACCGGTGGAGGTCTGGGCGAAGATGGAGGAATAGTCAATGCCTGACTGGGTGTCTATCACCGTGAAGGACAAAAGCCCGTCCTCGGCTACATAGTCTTCGATGGCAGGGGGCTCATCATCCAGAATGTCGATATGCTCGTACTCCAGCAGGGCCATACCGTTAAAATTCTTCATATAGATCTCCAGGGAGCCGTTGTGGTTTATGGTGGAGCGGTAGGTCCGCCTTCCTACTTTGACCAGATCCAGGGGCTGGGAGTCCATTTTGATGGTCACCTCTTTGAGGGGCATGATGGATTTGATGGTAAAGGTCACATCTGTGGTCCGATAGTCGTTGGTGCCTTCGATCACCACTTCATATTTTGGTTTGGTGGTGACTAAAAAAAAGATGATACTGTTGATTACAATAAAAGGCAGTATAAAGAACAGAAGCAGCTGGATGAAGTCAGGACTTGGAAACGAGTTGTATTTATATTGGCGTGAACGGTCATATGTACGTCGATTCATATCAAAAACCTCCTTTGAAGATAAACAACTTATAGCATATCAGAAAAGAAAGGTTCTTACAAGTTTATCTTCTAAAAAATTATCTTCTAAATTCTTTAAAGTTGTGGTAAGATATTGTAACGGGTCGCCCATGAAAATAGTTACAGACGCAGAGAGGAGTCCTGATGATTAGGAGAGCAGCAGAATTTGCCGCCAGAGCTCATGAGGGAGCTCTGAGGAAAGGAAGTAGGATACCTTACATTTCCCACCCTATGGAGGTGGCCATGATAGTTGCATTGATGACAGATGACAGAGATTTGATCGCCGCGGCATATCTTCATGATGTGATCGAGGATGCCGGGGTGAGCTACCAGGAGTTGGAACAGGAATTTGGGACCCGCGTGGCGCAGCTTGTTAAAAAGGAAAGCGAGGACAAGTCCAAGACCTGGCTGGAGAGAAAGCAGGCCACCATTGACAGGCTTAAGACTGCCGGAAAGGAGGACAAGATCCTTGCGTTTGGGGACAAGCTAAGCAATCTGCGCAGCACGGCCAAGGATTATATGGTGGTTGGGGATGAGATCTGGCAGAAGTTCAGGGCCAAAGACAAGAAGCTTCAGGGATGGTATTATATCAGTATGGTGGACAGTTTCGGGGTTTTTAAGGACCATCCCTTTTACCAGGAGTATCTGTGGCTGCTGACTCTGGTGTTTGGATGGAAGCCCGGCGTTGCCTCCCCGGGGAAAATGTGTTAAAATGAACGGCATCTCGCGGATTTAGGAAGAGCGATCATAAAAAGGATGGAAAGGATGATCAGGATGAATTTATTATATCAGAGTACCCGGGGCGGGGAGAAGGATGTGACTGCTTCCCAGGCGATCTTAAAGGGGCTGGCCTGTGACGGAGGCCTGTTTATGCCCACGGGGATCCCGAAGCTGGATCTGACCATGAAAGAGCTGGCAGGCAGATCCTATCAGGAGACAGCCTATGAGGTGATGAAGCTGTTTTTGACGGACTTTTCAGAGGAAGAGTTAAAAAGCTGTATTGCCTGCGCCTATGACCAGAAATTTGACACAGAGGTGATCGCGCCTCTGGTAAAGGCGGACGGAGCTTACTATCTGGAGCTGTTCCACGGCAGCACCATCGCGTTTAAGGATATGGCGCTGTCCATCCTGCCCCACCTGATGACCACAGCGGCCAAAAAGAATCATGTGGATCAGGAGATCGTGATTCTCACCGCCACCTCCGGGGACACGGGAAAGGCGGCTATGGCGGGATTTGCCGATGTGCCGGGTACCAGGATCATCGTATTTTACCCCAAAGACGGCGTCAGCAGAGTCCAGGAGCTGCAGATGGTGACCCAGAAAGGGGATAATACCGCCGTAGTGGCTATCCACGGCAATTTTGACGATGCCCAGACCGGAGTGAAGAAGCTTTTTTCGGACAAGGAGTTTGGGAGCGAACTGGCAGACAAGGGGTTTGTGTTCTCCTCAGCTAATTCTATCAACATTGGCAGGCTGATCCCTCAGGTCGTCTATTATGTATATGCCTATGGACAGCTTTTAAGCAACGGGGAGATTGCCGATGGGGAGAAGATCCATGTAACGGTTCCCACAGGGAACTTTGGCAACATCCTGGCAGCTTACTTTGCAAAGCAGATGGGCGTGCCTATTGACAAACTGCTTTGCGCGTCCAATGACAATAAGGTCCTGTACGATTTCTTCGCCACGGGAACCTATGACAAAAAGAGGGAGTTTCTGCTGACCATCTCTCCTTCCATGGATATTCTGATCTCCAGTAATTTAGAGAGGCTGATCTACTTAAGCGCAGACTGCAGCTGTGAGAAGACGGCGCAGATGATGGCTTCCCTGGCTGAGAGCGGTGTCTACACGGTCAGTGAGGACATGAGACAGCGGATGGCGGATTTTGTAGGCGGCTTTGCGGACCAGCAGCAGGATAAGGATGCCATCAGGCGGGTTTATGAGGACACCGGTTACGTGATGGACACCCACACAGGGGTTGCCTGCGCGGTGTACCAAAACTACAGGGCAGCGTCAGGGGATGAGACGAAGACGGTCATTGCCTCCACTGCCAGCCCCTACAAGTTTTCCAGGAGCGTGATGGAAGCCATAGAGGGGGGAGACCTGCCGGAAGATGAATTTCAGGTGATCGACCGGCTTCGGGAGATTTCCGGGGTGGAGATTCCCAGGGCGGTGGAGGAGATCCGCTTTGCTCCCATACGCCATACCAGGACATGCAGGATTGACGACATGCAAAAGACAGTGGCGGAAATTTTAGGATTATAATCTCTAAATTATCTTTTCAAATCTTACAGAATGTTGTATACTTAGAACAAATGCAGGCTTTGCCGGCAGAGGAAGTACATTTATAAGAGATGGAGGGTTTTGATTATGTTAGTATCAGCAAGAGACATGCTTGAAAAAGCGAGAGAAGGCAAGTATGCCGTAGGCCAGTTCAACATCAACAACCTGGAGTGGACCAAATCTATTCTGCTGACCGCGCAGGAGTTAAAGTCCCCTGTGATCCTGGGCGTGTCCGAGGGCGCAGGCAAGTACATGACAGGTTATAAGACGGTTGTGGGCATGGTGAACGGGATGCTTGAGGAGCTGAATATCACGGTTCCCGTTGCGCTTCACCTGGACCATGGCAGCTATGACGGATGCTTAAAGTGTATCGAGGCAGGCTTCTCCTCCGTTATGTTCGACGGCTCTCACTATCCCATCGAGGAGAATGTAGCGAAGACCACAGAGCTGGTTAAGATCTGTAAGGACAAGGGACTTTCCCTGGAGGCAGAGGTTGGCTCCATCGGCGGCGAGGAGGACGGCGTCGTTGGCGCGGGCGAGTGCGCGGATCCTGACGAGTGCAAGGCCATCGCTGATCTGGGTATTGATTTCCTGGCAGCAGGCATCGGCAACATCCACGGCAAATATCCGGCAAACTGGGCAGGCTTAAGCTTCGAGACTCTGGCGGCAGTGAAAGAGAAAGTGGGCGATATGCCTCTGGTACTTCACGGCGGCACAGGTATCCCGGCAGATATGATCAAGAAGGCTATCAGCCTTGGCGTTGCCAAGATCAACGTAAATACAGAGTGCCAGCTGGCATTTGCGGAAGCTACCCGCAAGTACATCGAGGATGGCAAGGATCAGCAGGGCAAGGGATTTGACCCGAGAAAGCTTCTTGCGCCGGGCGCGGAGGCGATCAAGGCTACCGTGAAAGAGAAGATGGAGCTGTTTGGTTCCGTAGGAAAGGCGTAAGCTGTATCTTATCTAAAAGAAAGAACGACGGCGTTCTCCTGGTTCTAAGGAGGACGCCATTTTTCATAAAACTGGTTCATGGAGGATAGGGCCATGAAAAAGGAGAGGATGGAGAAAACGTGAGCGAGAATGTGAATGTTGTGGAACTTTTTGGCAAAAATGTGTTCAATGAGACGGTTATGAGGGATTACCTTCCCAAGGGCGTCTTTAAGAAATTGAAAAAGACCATTGAGGACGGCGCGGAGCTGGACCCGTCCATTGCGGACGCGGTGGCTCATGCCATGAAGGACTGGGCGATTGACAGAGGGGCAACCCACTATACACACTGGTTTCAGCCCTTGACAGGGGTTACGGCGGAAAAGCATGATTCTTTTATCTCCGCTCCGGATTCGGAGGGCAAGGTGATCATGGAATTTTCCGGAAAGGAACTGGTCAAGGGAGAGCCGGACGCGTCCTCCTTTCCGTCAGGCGGTCTTAGGGCCACGTTTGAGGCCAGGGGTTACACGGTTTGGGACTGCACTTCGCCGGCTTTTTTGAGGGAGGATACTCTGGGGGTAACGCTGTGCATTCCCACGGCATTCTGCTCCTACACAGGGGAGGCCCTGGACCAGAAAACGCCTCTTCTGCGCTCCATGCAGGCCATCAACGCCCAGTCTCTGCGGATCTTAAGGCTGTTCGGCAACACCACCGCGAAAAGAGTCGTCCCCTCTGTGGGACCGGAGCAGGAATATTTTCTGGTTGACCGGGCCAAATATCTCCAGAGAAAGGACCTGATCTACGCGGGGCGCACCCTGTTCGGCGCCAGACCTCCCAAGGGTCAGGAGCTGGAAGACCACTATTTCGGCGCCATCCGGGAGCGGGTCGGAGGCTTTATGAAGGAGGTAAACCAGGAACTGTGGAAGCTGGGAGTCACCTCCAAGACTCAGCACAACGAGGCGGCCCCGGCCCAGCACGAGCTTGCGCCGATCTATGACCAGGTAAACCTGGCGGTGGACCACAACCAGATGGTGATGGAGACTTTAAAGAAGGTGGCAGGCCGCCACGGCATGATGTGTCTTCTCCACGAAAAACCTTTTGCCGGGGTAAACGGTTCCGGAAAGCACAACAACTGGTCCCTGGTTTCCGACGACGGGATCAATTTGTTAAATCCCGGGGAGACCCCCCACGAGAATATCCAGTTCCTTTTGGTGCTGGGGTGTATCATGAAAGCGGTAAAGACCCATGCGGATCTTCTGCGGGAATCTGCCTCCGATGTGGGCAACGACCACAGGCTGGGAGCCGACGAGGCGCCGCCTGCCATTATCTCCATCTTTGTGGGGGAGCAGCTGGAGGATGTGATCGATCAGCTGTGCAGCACTGGGGAGGCGACCCACTCCAAGACCGGCGGAAAGCTGATGACCGGCATCGCTACCCTGCCGGATCTGGACAAAGACGCCACGGACAGAAACCGGACGTCCCCCTTTGCCTTTACGGGCAACAAGTTTGAGTTCCGCATGGTAGGGTCCTCGGATTCCGTGGCCCCGCCTAATGTGGTGCTGAACACCATTGTGGCAGAGGCCTTCAAGGAGGCGGCAGATGAGCTGGAGAAGGCGGAAGATTTTGAGTCCGCGGTCCATGACATGATCAAGAGTCTTCTGGCAGATAATCAGAAGATCATCTTTAATGGCAACGGATACTCTCAGGCCTGGGTGGAGGAGGCCAAGCGGCGGGGACTTCCCAATTTTCCTTCCATGGTGGACGCCATCCCTGCCCTGACTACAGAGAAGGCAGTGAGGCTGTATGAGACTTTCGGCGTGTTTACCAGGGCGGAGCTGATGTCTCGGGCGGAGGTGGAGTACGACGCCTACGGAAAAGCCATAAACATCGAAGCCAGGACCATGATCGATATGGCAGGCAAGCAGATCATCCCCGCAGTCATCCGATACACCACCCAGCTGGCCGGATCCATCAACGCCGTAAAGGCGGCCTGCCCCGACGGCATGGCGGATGTTACCGCCCAGACGCGGCTTTTGGTGGAGACATCGTCCCTGCTGTCAGATATGAAGACCGCTCTGTCCTCTCTGGAGACTCTGACCGCTGAGTGCGGCGCCATAGAGGATGCCTGCGCGCGGGCTCACGCCTATCACGATAAGGTGGTCCCTGTCATGGAAGCGTTAAGAACTCCCGCGGACAGGCTGGAGATGATCGTAGATAAAGAATTGTGGCCCTTCCCCAGCTATGGAGATCTGATCTTTGAGGTGTAGAACCAAAAAAGGGCTGTTTGTAACAAGGCTGGCGCAAAATCCGGAGCTTGTGGGATCCGGCATTTTGCGTCAGCCTTAAACGTTGCGGTGATTCTTTCACTGTCTGTGACTAGACAAGGAAAACGATCATCAGTCAGCCGGATATACCAGCCTTTCGTCAGTGATCCCCTCAAGAACCTCTTTCAGATACTTATCTGCCAAAAACTTTGTCATGGGCAGATTCATGTCCAGATAATTCCCGCAGTCTTTTGGAGCCGCTCCAGGCACATCCCCCTGAAAATCCCGCATAAACGTAAACATCCGCGTCATAAGAGGAACGATATCCCGGGATTCGTAGTCCCCTGACAGAAGCAGATAGAATCCCGTCCGGCAGCCCATAGGGCCAAAGTAGAGCACCCGATCCTTAAATTCAGGGTCATTTCTCAAAAAAGTAGCCCCCAGATGCTCCATGGTGTGTACCTCAGCGGTGTTCATCACCGGCTCGAAATTAGGGCGGGTCATGCGGATGTCAAAGGTGGTCACCACAGCGTGGCCGGCATGGTCTTTCCGCGACACGTACACGCCGGGAAGAAGGCGCAGATGGTCAATGGTAAAGCTTGTGATCTTTTCCATAGTAATCTCCTTTTTCTAAAAGATAACCTAAGTATAGCGAAAAACAGTGGAAAATACAAGGCAGTGGTCTTTCTTTTTTGTTCCCGCATAAACATGGAAAAAGAAAGGAGCATTTGGCATGAAGGATTGGTATCAATGCACAGGAAAAGAGACGCTGGACCTGCTTGAAACCGGGGAGCAGGGGCTGACAGAGAAACAGGCGCAAAAGAGAGAAAAACAGTATGGGCCGAATGTTCTGAGAGAGTCCGGCAGAAAACCGGTCTGGAGAGTATTTCTGGAGCAATTTCAGGACCTTTTGGTCATGATCCTCATAGGCGCTGCGGTGATCTCCATGATGACAGGCAGTCCGGAAAGTACAGTGGTCATCTTTGCGGTCATAATTTTGAACGCGGTTCTTGGCACCATACAGCATGAAAAGGCCAGAAAGTCTCTGGAAAGTCTGAAATCCCTGTCCTCGCCTATGGCTGTGGTTATGAGGGACGGCGTGAAAGTGCAGATTCCCTCAAAGGATGTGGCGCCGGGGGATATCCTGTACCTGGAAAGCGGCGATCTGGTGGTGGCTGACGGCAGGGTTTTGGAGAGCGTGGCCCTGCAGATCAATGAGAGTTCTCTGACAGGGGAATCGGACGCCGTTCTAAAACAGACCCGGCCTCTGCTGGCTTCGTGTACCCTGGCAGACCGGGACAACATGGTTTACAGCGGATCTCTGGTGACTGGCGGCAGGGGCGTTGTGGTGGTGACGGAGACGGGAATGGAGACGGAGATTGGACGGATCGCTTCCATGATGAGTACCGCCCAGGAGAAGAAAACGCCTCTCCAGGTCAGTCTGGATCAGTTCGGAAGCAGGCTGGCAGCCGCCATTATGGTAATCTGCCTTATTGTATTTGTGCTGAGCATGTACAGAGGCATGGCCATGCTGGATTCCCTGATGTTTGCCGTGGCCCTGGCAGTGGCGGCCATCCCCGAGGCTCTTGGATCCATCGTAACCATTGTCCAGGCTATGGGCACCCAGAAGATGGCAAAGGAGCAGGCCATTATCAAGGATCTAAAAGCCGTGGAGAGCCTTGGCTGTGTGTCGGTCATCTGCACGGATAAGACCGGGACCCTGACCCAGAACCGCATGACTGTGGAGCAGGTGGGGTTAAACGGAAAACTGCTAAGGCCCGAACAGCTGGAAAAGGCCAATGAGCAGCACCGCCTTTTTCTTCAGATCTGCTGTCTGGCCAATGACGCGGATATAAGAAACGGACAGGAGACAGGCGACGCCACGGAGCTGGCGCTGCTTCACCTGGCAGAGCGGAGCAGCATGTCGGTAAAGGAGGCCAGAAGACGGTTTCCCAGAAGCCGGGAGATTCCCTTTGACTCCGAAAGAAAGATCATGAGTACCATCCATGATCTTCCCCAGGGAGAGACGCTCATGGTAAAGGGGGCAATGGATATCCTGCTGGAGCGCAGCATTTACATAGACCATCAGGGAGATATACGGCCCCTGACGTTTGGGGACAGGCGGCAGCTTATGAAGCTTCACGATATCTGTTCCCGCCAGGGGCTGCGCGTCCTGGCATTTGCCTACAGGCCCTTAAAGGGAAACGTCTCCTCCTGGGGAGCGAAAAAGCTGGAGCGGGATCTGGTGTTTTTGGGGCTGGCTGCCATGATGGACCCGCCCCGCCCGGAGACAAAGCAGGCTGTCATGGACGCCAGGAGGGCGGGGATAAAGCCGGTGATGATCACCGGGGATCACAAGGTAACAGCCATGTCCATAGCCAGGCAGATCGGGATCATGAGGGAAGGGGAGGAGGCTGTCTCCGGTTCTCAGCTAGACAGCATGGACAACAGGGAGCTGTCAGAGCGGATCGGCAGGATCAGCGTGTATGCCAGGGTCTCCCCGGAGCACAAGCTAAGGATCGTAAAGGCGTGGCAGGATAAGGGACGGATCGTGGCCATGACAGGGGACGGAGTCAACGACGCCCCGGCTTTAAAACAGGCGGATATCGGCGTGGCTATGGGGCAGACAGGAACCGAGGTGTCTAAGGACGCGGCCTCCATGATCCTGGCGGACGATCATTTTGCCACCATCATAAAGGCTGTGTCCAACGGCAGAAACGTGTACAGAAATATCCGCAATGCCATAGAGTTTCTGCTGTCAGGCAACATGGCAGGGATCTTCTGCGTCCTTTACACCACCCTTATGTCCATGCCGCTGCCCTTTGCCCCGGTCCACCTGTTGTTTATCAACCTTTTGACCGACTCTCTGCCCGCCATAGCCATTGGCATGGAACAGCCGGAAGGGGAGCTGTTAGACCAGCCGCCCAGAGATCCGGGGCAGGGGATCTTGACAAGGCGGTTTCTCAGAGACATTCTGATTCAGGGCGGATTGATCGCGGTATGCACCATGTACGCGTACCAAACCGGCCTGCGCCAGGGCGATGCTGCCATAGCCAGCACCATGGCTTTTGCGTCCCTGACTGTGGCAAGGCTGTTTCACGGATTTAACTGCCGCAGCAGCCATTCCATCTTCCGTCTTGGGCTTACCAGCAATCTCTACACGGTGATGGCCTTTGAGGCCGGAGTGCTCCTTATGGGCGGAGTGCTGTTTGTCCCGGCGCTTCAGCGGCTGTTTGCCGTCTCGGATTTAAGCATGGGACAGCTGGCAGTGGTGGGAGCCTGCGCGTTTCTTCCAACCGTGGTCCTGCAGGGGTGGAAAGTGCTCAGGGAGATGCGGAGGAAGATAGCGGGAAGTTAGGGTTACAGTTCACGGGGCGGGGAAAATAGCAGTTGCATTTGCAGGAAAAATATGTTACGCTTAATGCAACGTTGCCGAGAGAGAACAGAGTGGGGAGTTGGTACGGAAAGTCCGTATGATTCTCTGCTCTTTTTTCGTACCAGTCTTTGGGAATATACTTATCACAGTTGGAGGAGGAATTTCAATGGCGAAATATGTAATGGCGCTGGATCAGGGAACCACCAGTTCCCGGTGTATTCTGTTTGATGAAAAGGGGGAGATCAGAAGCGTGGCTCAGAGGGAGTTTACCCAGATCTATCCGGAGCCCGGGTGGGTGGAGCATGACCCTATGGAGATATGGTCTTCCCAGTTCAGCGTGATGATGGCGGCCATGGCCAATATCGGGGCTCACGGGGAGGATATCGCGGCCATCGGGATCACCAACCAGAGAGAGACTACCATTGTGTGGGACAAGGCCACAGGCATTCCGGTGTACAATGCTATTGTGTGGCAGTGCAGACGGACCGCGCCCATGATCGACAAGCTGAAAGAGGACGGCCTGGGGGAGAGAGTGCGGGAGGTGACGGGTCTGATTCCGGACGCTTATTTTTCGGGCAGCAAGATTGCCTGGATCCTGGACCAGGTGCCGGGGGCCAGGGAGAAGGCAAAAAGGGGTGAGCTGCTGTTTGGAACTGTGGATACATGGCTGATCTGGAACCTGACCAAGGGGGAGGTGTTTGTCACGGACTACACCAACGCTGCCAGAACCATGCTCTTTGACATCCACAAACTTACATGGGACCAGGAACTTTTGGATTACTTTAAGATCCCCGGGTCCATGATGCCCCAGGTAAAGCCTTCCAGCTGCGTCTACGGCCATACCCACAGTTCGGTCCTTGCGGGAAATGTGCCTATCGCCGGTGCTGCGGGGGATCAGCAGGCAGCTCTGTTCGGCCAGTGCTGTTTTGGAGCCGGGGATGTGAAAAATACATACGGAACCGGGTGCTTTATGCTGATGAATACCGGCGAAAAGGCGGTAAAGTCGGATCACGGCCTGCTGACCACCATTGCCGTGGGCATGGAGGACCATGTGGAGTATGCCCTGGAGGGAAGCGTGTTCGTGGCGGGAGCTGCCATCCAGTGGTTAAGGGATGAGCTGCGGATGATACGGACAGCCGCCCAGACGGAGGAATACTGCCAGATCGTGCCGGACACGGCCGGGGTTTACGTGGTTCCGGCCTTTGCGGGCATGGGAGCGCCTTACTGGAATCCGTATGCCAGAGGGACCATCGTGGGGCTGACCCGGGGGGCCAGCAAGGAACATTTTATCCGGGCTACCGTGGAGTCTTTGGCCTATCAGGTCAGCGACCTTTTAGAGGCCATGGAGCAGGATTCCGGTATCCCTATGAGGGAACTGAAGGTGGACGGCGGAGCCAGCGCCAACGATTTTCTGATGCAGTTCCAGGCAGACCTTCTGGGGACGCGCATCGCAAGGCCCCAGTGTATCGAGACCACGGCCCTTGGAGCGGCGTACCTGGCCGGGCTGGCTGTGGGGTACTGGAAGGACAAGAAGGACATTGTGACAAACTGGCAGGTTGACCGGTATTTTGACAAGGCCATCGACGACGCCAAGCGGGCGGAACTGATCAAGGGGTGGAAGCGGGCTGTGCGGTGCGCCCTGGCCTGGGGAGAGGATGAGTAATGGGGTAGAGAACGATAAAATTTTATCAATACTTGACGGATATTAACAGATATGGTAGACTAATTACAGTTAAATAATTACCTGTGAGATGAGAGCAGCAAGGTATAGTTTGTGGATCGGATCCATAGATTTGCCTTGCTCTTTTTTTCGCTTTTACACCACGGAAAGCAGACATCTTAGCCCTTAAGCGGGGAATGGCCTTCATGCCGCAGGAGAAAGGAAGAGGTGAAGAAATGATTGATGGATTCATGTCGGCAGCGGAGGGGTGGTCCACCACAGCCATGGTGATCCGCATGGTTTCCGCGCTTATTATCGGCACGATTATTGGCATTGACCGGGCCTTAAAGCGCCGGGGGGCAGGGATCAAGACTCACACCTTGGTATGCTTGGGAGCGGCTCTGGTGATGATGACGGGACAGTATATCAAGATGAATTTTGAAGGAAATATGGATATTGCCCGTATGGGAGCCCAGGTCATAAGCGGCGTCGGCTTTCTGGGAGTTGGGACCATTATTGTTACCGGCAAGAATCAGATTCGCGGTCTTACTACTGCGGCAGGCCTGTGGGCCTGCGCGTGTCTTGGGCTGGCAGTGGGGATTGGCTTTGTGAAAGGCGCGTTTATCACCCTGATCCTGGTGATGATCACCCTGAAATTCCTGACAAAGCTGGATACCTTCCTCCATATGTACGCCAGGGTATTTGACCTGTATGTTGAATTTCCCAACAATCAGTGCGTATCCGAGTTTATGGAGCGGCTTCATAAGATGGAAGTGAAGGTCTGCAATATGGAGCTGAGTAAGAGCAAGATCAAAGGGGAAGGTCCCAATGCCATTATCTGCATTGAGGTGACCAGCCGCAGCAAGAGGCATAATGTGCTGGAGAGTATTCGAGGCATGGTGTGCGTAAAGCATGTAGAAATATTGTGACGGCGGGGCCGTGACAGTATATGAAAAAAAGGAGAGACGATATGAGTGGATTGCAGTATGACGTAACGATTATTGGCGGCGGCGTGACAGGAGCCGCGGTGGCCAGGGAGTTATCCAGGTATCAGTTGAAGACATGCGTGGTGGAGAGGGCGGAGGACGTGTGCTCCGGTACTTCCAAGGCCAACAGCGCCATTGTCCACGCAGGATATGACGCCGCCGAGGGCTCCATAAAGGCAAAGATGAACGTGGAAGGAAACCGCATGATGGGAGAGCTGTCCAAAGACCTGGATTTTGCGTTCCGCAGAAACGGTTCCCTGGTCTTGTGCTTTTCGGAGGACGACAGGCCGGCCCTGAACGCGCTTTATGAGAGAGGCGTCGCCAACGGCGTTCCGGATTTAAAGATCATCAGCGGGGACGAGGTTCGGGCCATGGAGCCCAATGTGACAGACCAGGTGGTGGCAGCGCTCTTTGCTCCTACAGGCGGGATCGTGTGTCCCTTTGGCCTGACCATCGCTTTGGCGGAGAATGCCTGCGATAACGGCGTGGAGTTTTATTTCCTGACAGAAGTTACGGACATTGCCAGAATAGACGGCGGTTATAAGCTGTCCATAAAGGGGAAAGAGGATATCACCACCAGGTTTGTGGTCAATGCCGCCGGAGTGTACGCGGATGTGTTCCACAATATGGTGTGCGAGGACAAGATCACCATCATTCCCAGAAAGGGTGATTACTGCCTTTTGGATCAGGAGGCAGGGAAACATGTGGACAAGACGATCTTCCAGCTTCCCGGCAAGTACGGCAAAGGCGTTTTGGTAGCTCCCACCATTCACGGCAATCTGCTTATCGGGCCTACGGCCATGGATATTGAGGACAAAGAGGGGACTTACACTACGGCAGGGGAGCTGGCGGAGGTTACGCAGAAGTCCGCAAGAGGCGTGAAGAATATCCCCTACCGTCAGGTTATCACTTCATTTTCCGGCCTGCGGGCTCATGAGTCCCATGACGAGTTTATCATCGGGGAGAGCGCCGAAGGGTTTTACGACGCCGCGGGCATTGAGTCGCCGGGACTTTCCAGCGCGCCGGCCATTGGCGTGTATCTGGCCGAGATGATCGCGGACAAGGCTCAGGCTTTGAAGAAGGAGAATTTTATCGCCACCAGAAAAGGGATCCCCCATGTATCTGCCATGAGCAGGGAGGAGCGGGCGGCGCTTATTAAGGAGCGCCCGGACTATGGAACGATTGTGTGCCGCTGTGAGAATGTCAGCGAGGGAGAGATCGTGGACAGCATCCGCCGCACCCTGGGGGCCAGGTCTTTAGACGGCATCAAGAGAAGGGTGCGTCAGGGGATGGGACGCTGCCAGGCAGGATTCTGCACCCCAAGGACCATGGAGATCTTGTCCAGAGAGACAGGCATTCCCATGGAAGAAATCTGCAAAAATCAGCCCGGCTCTGAGATGATAACCGGAGAAGCATAGGAGGAGAAAAGATGAAACAGCATGATATCGTAATCATTGGCGGAGGCCCGGCAGGATTATCCGCAGCAGCCGCGGCGAGGAAGGCCGGAGTCCAGGATATCCTGATCCTGGAGCGGGACGGAGTTTTGGGCGGTATCTTAAACCAGTGTATTCATAACGGGTTTGGCCTTCACACCTTTAAGGAGGAGCTGACAGGGCCGGAGTATGCTTCCCGGTATATCGACATGGTGGAGGAGGAGAAGATCCCATACAAGCTGAACACCATTGTAGTTGACATTAACAAGAACAGAGAGGTTACTTACATAAATAAGGAAGAGGGTCTGGTGACTATCCAGGCCGGGGCCGTGATCCTGGCCATGGGGTGCCGGGAGCGTCCCAGGGGAGCCCTGAACACGCCGGGATACCGTCCGGCAGGCATTTACTCCGCGGGAACGGCCCAGCGGCTGATGAACATTGAGGGGTACTGTGTGGGAAAAGAAGTTGTGATCTTAGGTTCCGGCGACATCGGCCTTATTATGGCAAGGCGTATGACTCTGGAGGGCGCCAAGGTGAAAGTGGTTGCGGAGCTGATGCCTTATTCCGGCGGCCTGAAGAGAAATATCGTTCAGTGTCTGGATGATTACGGCATCCCCTTAAAGCTGAGCCACACCATCATCAATATTGAGGGGAAAGAGCGTCTGACCGGCATTACGCTGGCAGAGGTAGACGCTAACCGCAATCCCATTCCCGGCACGGAGGAGCATTACTCCTGCGACACCCTTCTTTTAAGCGTAGGCCTGATCCCGGAAAATGAGCTGTCAAAGGGAGCGGGGGTTTCTATGAACCGGATTACCTCAGGGCCAAATGTAGATGACTGCCTGGAGACCGAGGTGGAAGGCATCTATGCCTGCGGCAATGTGCTCCATGTCCATGACCTGGTAGACTTTGTATCCCAGGAGGCGGCTCTGGCAGGGGAAAACGCGGCTGCTTACGTGAAGGAGGGCAAGGCCGGAAAGAAGAGTCACAAGGTGGCCCTTTCCGCGGAGAACGGAGTCCGCTATACGGTTCCCCAGGTATTGAATGTGGACACCATGAAAGATACCGTTACCGTGCGTTTCCGCGTGGCAGATGTTTACAAGGACCGCTATATTGCCGTGTATTATGATGATAAGCTGATCTCCAGGAAGAAGAAAAAAGTCCTTGCCCCAGGCGAGATGGAGCAGGTGGTTCTTAAGAAGAGCAGCTTTGAGGGGTATCCGGAGATTAAGCAGATTAAGATTTGTACGGAGGTGGAGTGATGGAGACAAGGAATCTGATTTGTATTGGGTGTCCTCTGGGCTGTCCGGTGACAGTGACCATGGATGGAGATGATATCAATGTAACAGGCAACACCTGTCCCAGAGGGGCGGATTATGCCAAGAAGGAAGTGTTAAGCCCTACCAGGATCGTGACCTCCAGCATCCGGGTTAAGGACGGGGAGATTGCCAGAGTGTCGGTTAAGACCAAAAGCGATATTCCCAAATCAAAGATCTTTGAGGTGATGAAGGAGATCCAGGCAGTCCAGGTGGACGCGCCTGTGGCTCTGGGCCAGGTTCTGATCAAGGACTGCGCAGGCACCGGGGTGGAGATCATTGCCACAAAGACCGTAGAGCGCGTTTAGACGCGTGACCCTTTGGCTGCATCCCCATTAGAGCGGAACGTTCAGATGCTCTAAGCGGCAAAAGGAGCGCGTATTGCCTAATGATAGATTTCGGCTGGGCAGCGCCGGGACCTCCCCAAAGATTCCCGGTGCTGTTCTTCCGGCCGGAGACAACGAACAGAATGGAGACGACTGTGGAGATAAATGAGAGGCCCGACAGCAACGGGCAGGCAGTGGACCGAACCAACCTCCTTGAGAAGATTGGTTTATTTGTGCTTGATATGGATGGAACGTTTTATCTGGGAGATCAGGTGATAGAAGGAGCCATTGATTTTGTGCGGTATGTGGAGGGGAAGGGGCGCAAGGTTTTATTTTTTACCAACAATTCTTCCCAGTCTCCCAGAGTTTACATGGACAGGCTGGCGCGCATGGGCTGTCCCATTACGAGAGAGCAGATCATGACCTCAGGGGACGTGACCATAACGTATCTGAAGGAGAACTATGAGGGAAAGCGGGTCTACCTGGTGGGAACGGACGCATTGACCGAGAGTTTTCAGGAGGAGGGCGTCTGCCTGTGGAAAGAGGGAGACCCAAGACCTGATCTTGTGGTGATCGGCTTTGACACGACGCTGACCTATGAGAAACTGCGCATGGCCTGCAGCTTTATCCGCCAGGGAGCGCTGTTTCTGGCCACTCATCTGGACTTAAACTGTCCTACAGAGGACGGATTTATCCCGGACTGCGGCTCTTTCTGCGCGGCCATCACCGCGTCCACCGGCGTGAAGCCCAAGTATCTGGGCAAACCCTTTCGGGAGACGGTTGACATGGTGCTGGTGAGAACCGGGGTGGAGCGGGAGCAGGTGGCTTTTGTGGGGGACCGTCTCTACACAGACGTGGCCACCGGCGTAAATCATGGGGCCTGGGGATTGCTGGTGCTGACAGGCGAGACCGGGCTAAAGGACCTGGAAACGTCCCAGGTGCGGCCTGACGCGGTGTTTCAATCCCTGGGGGAGATGAAGGAGCTGCTGGAGCGGGCTCTTGGGTAGATTCTTCCTCAAAGGCATATTCCAGAAACCGTATCATGGCTTCTTTGTGCTGTGTGTAGGAGAAGACCATGAGATAATGGGAGGCCTCCCCTTTTGTGAACCGGGAGTCTTGCAGGCTGACGGCGCAGGCCTTTGTCACCCCGTTCGAATCCGGAAGGTAATAAAGAGAGTCTTTTAACCGGCTGGCCAGGTTGGGGGGAAGAAGTTCCTCCAGGTCCCAGAGGGGGAGGCTTTGACTGTAGTAATCGGTAAGTTCCCTGGTTGTGACGAGAAAATCCAGTTCCCTGGCAGACACGTAGGCAACGATCTTGCTCTGGCTGGCTGTGTGGTAGTCAATGGACGAGCCCTTTTGCACGTAAAGGCTGTCGTCAAACACAACCTGCTGACCTGGGGAAAGGTTTAAAACGCGGGAGAATTCTTTGGAGATCTGGTCCGCAGGAAATAAGTTGGCCTCATCGTTGGTGAAAAATCCCTCCAGCACGGTTTCCCGCCGGGTCTGCATCCAGACATCCCACAGATAGAACCCTGTCAGCACCAGGACAAACAGGATAAAGGCGTATCCTCTGTAATAATCCAGGATAAAGCGGAGTTTCTGGGGGAATGAGAGGGTTTTTAGGGTTGCCAGGTCTTTGGAAAGGGCTTTTTTGGCTTTTTGAAAAGGGTTCATGAAGGTTGTCTCCTTTTTTAATGTGTGTTGTTGCGGTAAAAAGCTGCAGGAAGGAAAAGTGCCATGAATAATTTATTTAATCCTGAAAACCGGTTTTGGAATTTTATGAACAAGATTACGGATGTTTTTGTCCTTGGGATCTTGTGGTTCCTTTTTTCGCTTCCTGTGATTACCGCAGGGGCCGCTACCACATCCCTGTATCAGTTTACCCTGAAACAGGCGGATGATGAGGAGGGCTATGTATTCAAAAGTTTTCTGAAGGCGTTTACAAAAAACTTCAAGCAGGCTACAATTTTGTGGCTGCTTGTCTTGGCTGGGGCAGGTTTTCTTGCGGTTGATCTCTGGGCGTGTATGCAGATCGCCATTCCATCCTGGGTCCGCGTGGTCTGTTTTGGCGTACTTTTATGTCTGAGCCTTATGTTTGCGCTGACTGCGCTCTATCTGTTTCCTGTCCTGTCCAGATTTCATCTGTCCATAAAAACTATTCTGCTCCACAGCTTTATTATGGCCATGGGAAATCTCTACATATCGGTAACGGTGTTGGTGACCTACCTTATATTCGGGGTATTATCCTTTTATATCCCCGTGCTGTTCCCCGTCTTTACGGCTCTGGCCGCCTTTATCAGTTCCTACCTGTTCCGCTACGTATTCACCCGCTACCAGGAGGACGACAAAGACCAATAAATCGTGAAAAAGTCCCGGCGCGCTCAGATCTCTTTGGCTTACCACAACCTGGCTCTAACCATCCTTTTGCGCCTCCCCGGTTGTCCTTCCTACCACCAGCCGGCTCTGATACTCTACCCGCGTGATCGCGTTCTCATCAATCAATTCAGACTCCCCTCTCAGTTTCTCCGCCAGCAGGCGGATGCTGCTCCTCCCTCTCTCAACAATGGCGTGTTCAATGGTAGTCAGTTCCACTCCCGGAAATCTGGAAGGGTAAATGTTATCAAAACCGCACAGGCTCATATCTTCCGGAATGCGTTTTCCCGCGTCGATCAGGGCTGCCCTGACGCCGTAAGCCACCATATCATTGATAGCGACAATGGCGGTGACCTGGGGGGATTCTTTCAGACATCTGCAGGTCAGGGTATATCCCACTTCATGTTCCACCTCCGTAACATACAGTTCTTTGTGGGAGGAGACATCCTGGCTGTATACCGTAACCGTTCCGGCAGGGCAGGACTGGGAATACTCATCCTTAAGCCCGTCGCATCGCTTCAGCCTGGAGGAATGTTCCTCGTTGAGTGTGGTGGAGATATAGGCCACGTGTCTGTGGCCAAGCCTAATGAGGTGGGCGGCTACCATGCGCCCGGCAGAGTAATTATTCACATCCACGGTATCAAGATTTAAATCATAGGCCCGGTCTCCCACCGCGACAATGGGAACCAGCTTGCTGGTCTCCTCCGCCAGGCGGGGCTGCTGGGGGATCATGGAAAAGATGACGCCGTCAACATTAGGCTCCGTGGCCATCTCAAGGACTTCCCGCTCTGCTGCCTTGTCCCAGTATGTGGTAAAAACCAGAGTCAGGTATCCCCGGAGTCTGGCCTCCTGTTCCATGCTCTGGATCAGAGTGGCATAGTAGGGGTTCATGAGAGAGGGGCAGACAATAAGAATGGTCTGCTTCGGGTTTTTGTGGCGCTGGTTTTTCTTGGAGACATATCCCATCTGCCGGCTGGCCCGGTATACGTTCTGAATGGTCTGTTCTGTAAATCTGGACAGATTCCTGCCATTGAGGATCATGGAAACGGAAGCAGGAGAGACTCCAGCCGCAGCGGCAATATCTTTGATGGTTGGTTTTTTCATAGCAATAACCTCCTCAGTGGTTGGCTGGTGTGCTGTTTTAAAAAGTTTAACATTTTTCAACAAATAAATCAAGCAAATTTTTGACAAAAATAAAATTTAAAAAAGATATAATACACGTAAATATAGAAATACGAAAAAAGAACAAGGTTATTATTGACAAATAGCACAAAATTATGGTAAGTTAATGGTACACACATTCTATCCCTGATGGGGAGAGGTTGTTAAATATTGATTAAATAATGGTGAATAAAAGCCGGTCTTTTCTGTTTAAAATTTAACGATATTTAACAATCGTTCAACAAACTTTTGCTATACAGAAAAAAATGAACGGAGGAAGTATCTATGAAGAAGATGTTGGCAGTCGTGTTGACGGCAGCGATGGGATGCAGCCTGCTTGGCGGATGCAGCGGCGGAGGTTCCACAGGAGGCGGAGCGCAGCAGGCGGCTACGGGCGGTACTGAGGCGGCAGGAGATTCATCCGGCACCAGCGCGGCGCCTGTGGACGCGTCCATGTATGAGGTCACGGAGCCTATAACCATTCAGTGGTGGCACGCTCTGGAGGACCAGTATTCCCAGACGGTGGCGGAGATCGTGGAGGGATTTAACAGTTCCCAGGATCTGATCACCGTGGAGGCTACCTATGTGGGCAGCTACGCTCAGACCAATGAAGCCCTGGTGGCGGCCAACGCGGCAGGAACAGGCCTTCCGGCGGTGACGGTGGCCAATACTCCCTATGTGGCAGAGTACGGCGCCGGGGGATTGACGGAGGATCTGACTCCATACATCCAGGCTACGGGATTTGAGATCGATGATTTCGGAAAAGGCATGGTGGACGCGTCAAGCTATGATGGAAAGCAGGTTGCCCTTCCTTTCCTGATTTCCACCCAGATCATGTATTACAACAAAGATATGGCAGACGCGGAGGGCATTACCATTCCGGAGAAGTGGGATGATATGGACGCCTTTCTGGAGAAGGCTTCTGTGGTCAACGGCGGAACCACAGAGCGCTACGGAACCATTATCCCGGGATGGGATCAGTGGTATTTTGAGACCTTTTACTTAAACCAGGGCGTGAAGCTGATCAATGACGATCAGGTTTCCACAGACCTTGGCAGCGAGACCGCGGTTGGACTGGTGCATAAGTTCCGGGAGTGGGTTGACAAAGGATATGTGAACTGGACCACCATGGACAGCGACGCTTCCTCCAACATGAGACAGGCATTTATTGACGGGAAGGCATTTTCCGTGGTTCACACCAGCTCCCTGTACAACACATACGTTGACAAGTGTGATTTTGAGGTGGGTATGGCGTGGCTGCCGGGCGGCGACACCAAGGATCAGGAGATCGGCGGCTGTGTGCTTTTGATCCCCTCCAAGAACGACCAGGCTACCAAGAACGCGGCATGGCAGTTTTTATCCTACCTGTGCAGCAAAGAGGTGAACATGAAGTGGGCCAAAGAGACTGGTTATATCCCCACCAGAAACTCCGTGCTCCAGACCGAGGAGGGCGTGGAATTCCTGAAAGAGAAACCGGCGTTCCAGTGTATTTTTGATAACCTTGACCTGATCAACCCCAGGATCCAGCATCCGGGCTGGAATCAGCTGTCCACGATCTGGAAGAACTACATGCTTGAGATCATGGTGGAGGATGTGGATATTCCGTCAAAGCTGGAAGATATGGTGGAGGAGATCAACGAAGTTCTTGAAGATGCATAAAGACGGGCAAGCGGCAGCTTACACTTAAACGACGGCCTTCGGTTTTATTGCCGAGGGCCGTAATTTTCAAAAAGGAGGCGTTAAGGTGGAGAAGAAACCTTTCATGAAACCAAGAACCGTATCAGCGGTAAAAGATTTTGTCTGCGTCCTGCCGGCGCTGATCTTCCTGGCGATCTTTACGTATTATCCTATCTGCAAGCTGATCCAGATCAGCTTTACGGACTGGAATCTGTTAAATGACCGCTGGAATTATGTGGGGCTTAAGAACTGGGTCTGGCTGTTTAATGGCTCAGGAACAAAACATCTGTTAAATTCCCTGAAGGTGACGATCCTGTATTCCATCGGCGAGCTGGCCATTACCCTGGTAGGGGGCCTTATCTTCGCTCTGATATTTAACCGCATGAACAGCGCGTTTTCTTTCATGAGGGCCGTGGTATTTGTGCCAAAGTATGTGGCTATGTCCTCTGCGGCCGTGGTATTTTTGTGGATCCTGAACACGGATAACGGCATCCTGAACCACATGCTCACTTCCCTGGGCCTGCCGGCGGTTGACTGGCTGGGCAACCGGAATACGGCGCTTCTCTCCGTGCTCATGCTTACGGGATGGAGGGCAGTGGGATACGGCATGATGATCTATCTGTCCGCCATGATCGGGATCTCCAAGGATTATTATGAGGCGGCGGCTCTGGACGGCGCCACGGCGGTTCAGCGATTTTGGAAGATCACCATTCCCATGCTCTCGCCTACAACCCTGTTTTTGTTTGTGACCACATTTATCTCTTCGATGAAAGTGTTCCAGTCCGTGGACATTTTGACCAAGGGTGGTCCGTACCGCTCTACAGAGGTGTTTGTGTATAAGATTTACCTGTATGCCATGGAGGACTTCCGTATGGACAGGGCGTCGGTAATTGCCATCGCGTTTTTTGTGCTGCTCCTGATCATTACGGCATCTACCTTTAAAGTTTCCAACAGCAGCGTTCATTATGATTCATAAAAAGGAGGCATACATATGAGTGGAACCAATGCGAACAGCTATCTGGAACGGCAGATGGCGGCCCAGAGAAAAAAGAAGATGATTAAGATCGTGCAGTATACACTGGCGATCATTGTGACGCTTATTGTGATGTTTCCCCTGTACTGGATGCTGTCTTCTTCGGTAAAGTCACAGGAAGAGATCCTGCTTTTAAAGCCGACGCTGTGGCCTCATGAGATTCATCTGGAGAACTATACCAATGTATTTAACCGGGTTAATTTTGGAAAGTATTATTACAACACCATTGTGATGACAGCGGGAATCCTGATCTCCCAGATCGTCACAGGCGTTTTTGCGGCCTATGGTTTTTCTAAGGGCAAGTTTAAAGGCCAGAATCTGTGCTTTATGATCGTGCTGGGCGCTCTGATGATCCCGATCCAGGTTACGTTTATTCCTATTTATATCATGTGCGCCAACTGGGGCCTGTCTGACACGTTTTTGGGCTTGATCCTGCCGGAGTGTATTTCTCCTTACTATATCTTTATGCTGCGGCAGACATTTATGGCTATTGACGACAGCTATATTGACGCGGCAAAGGTGGACGGCCTGGGGAGAGTGGGGGTTATCACCAAGATCCTGACGCCTATGTGCAAGTCCACGTTGTTTACCACGACTCTGGTGACGTTTACCAATGGATGGAACAGCTATTTCTGGCCAAAGATCATTGCGAAGAATGAGACCAGGCGGGTTCTGACCGTGGGACTGGCCCAGTTAAAGAACACATTTGCGGGCCAGGCTACCATGAACAACCATGAGATTATGGCAGGCGCGGTTATGGCCATTTTCCCTGTTGTGATTTTGTTCTTTGTATTCCAGAAGTATATGCTGACCGGATATTCCAAAGCTGCTATGAAATAGAAAAAGGTCTTGAATTAACGGACATATGGCAGTATAATAGGCGGCGTAATAAACAGAAGGGACTGTAAAAAGATGAAAGTATGGGCGCACAGGGGTTATAGCGGAAGGTATCCTGAGAATACGATGCTGGCTTTTAAGAAGGCGGCTGAGGCGGGATGCGATGGGATAGAGTTGGATGTTCAGCTGACAAAGGATGATGTGCTGGTAGTGATCCACGATGAGACCATTGACCGGGTTACAGATGGCACAGGCAGAGTGGTTGAGTACACGTATGAGGAATTGAAGAAATTTAATGCCGCGAAGAATTTTCCCGAGGCAGGGTTTCATCCGATTCCCACATTTGACGAATACTGTGCCTGGGCAGCCGGCGTGGGAATGGTTACGAATATTGAGATAAAGACAGGGCATTATTATTATGAGGAGATTGAGAGGAAGCTTGTGGAGATGGTCCGAAGCTATGGGCTGGAGGACAAGGTGCTGTACTCCTCATTTAACCATATGTCTCTGGTAAAGATAAAGGAACTGGAGCCCGGGGCTCAGTGCGGCGCGCTTTTGAGCGAGGCGGGGATGGGCAACGCAGGGTATTACTGCCACTCTCAGGGGTTTCAGTGGTATCATCCGGGATATAAGGGACTTACGAAGGAATTGGTGGACAACTGCAGGAAGTTTGGCGTTGGCATTAACGTTTGGACGGTTAACGCCATGGACGAACTGGAGCAGCTGGATCTGTGGGAGTGCCAGGGCGTGATCACCAATTACCCGGCAGTGTGCAGGGCCTGGGTCGAGTACAAAAAGAGTAAGGCTTGACGCAGGGCAAGGCGCTGGCCGCGGTTTGAACGGCAGCTGATAAAAAGGAGTTCGCTTTTTGTCGGCTGCCGTTTGATTTTCCGGAAGGATTGGTGTATGATAGAGGGGTTGGGAGGTTTAGTAAATTGAAGTTAGAGGATATTTTCGCGTCTTCTCCTGTGATTACGGCGGTGAAGGATGATACGGGTCTTGAACATGCCATGGAGAAGGAATGCGCGATTGTGTTTATTTTGTATGGGAATGTGTGTAATATACCGTCTATTGTGGAGAAGGTGAAGGAGCGGGGAAAGCTGGCGATCGTCCATGTGGACTTGATCGCGGGATTGAGCTCCAAAGAGGTGGCTGTGGATTATATCAGGGAGAACACCAGGGCGGACGGCATCATCAGCACCAGGCCGGGGATGGTGAAACGGGCTATGGAGCTGGGGCTTATCGGAGGGCAGCGGGCGTTTCTCATTGACTCCATTGCCCTTGAGAATACCAGGAAGCAGCTGGCGTCGTTTCAGCCGGATTTTATGGAGATCATGCCTGGGATGATGCCTAAGATCCTGAGAAGGATCCGGGAGACCACGTCCGTTTTGTTGGTGGCAGGCGGGCTTTTGTCGGATAAGCAGGATATTATGGCGGCTTTTCAGGCAGGGGTGGACGCGGTGTCCACGACAAAGGAGGAGTTGTGGGAGGTTTAGAGGGATGCATCAGCATAATTACATAAGGGGGATGAGACAGGGGATCCCTGTGGGACTGGGCTATTTTGTGGTGTCCTTTACCATTGGCATTGCCGCCAGGAAGGCCAATCTGACGCCTGTGCAGGCAGCGGTCATGTCATTTACCAACAATACATCCGCAGGACAGTTTGCCTCTTTCGCCCTGATCGCTTCCGGGGCTCCCTATCTTGAGATGGCCATATCCCAGGCTGTGATTAATCTGAGATACTGTCTCATGTCCTGCGCGCTGTCGCAGAAATTGGATGAAGGGCTGCCTTTTTACCACCGCCTCTTTGTGGCGTTTGGCGTGACGGATGAGATTTTTGGCCTGTCCATATCCCAGAAGGGTAAGCTGGACCCCTGGTATACCTACGGCGTCATGAGCGTGGCCGTTCCCGGGTGGTCCCTTGGGACGCTGGCCGGGGTGCTGTCCACAGGAGTGCTTCCCCAGACATTTCTAAACGCCATGAATATGGCCCTGTACGGGATGTTTATCGCGATCTTTATGCCCGCGGCCAGGGAGGATAAGAAACTGTTGCCGGTTATCGCTGTGGCCATGGCTTTGAGCGCTTTGGTCCATATGGCGCCTGTGTTTGGCTTTATCTCCTCAGGGATGAAGATTATTGTTCTTACACTGGCGATTTCCGGGGCCGCGGCTGTGCTTATACCTGTACCCGAGGAGGAAGTATGAAAAATTATATGTATATTCTGGTAATGGCAGTGACCACCTATCTGATCCGGGTGATCCCCCTGGCATTTTTGAGAAGAGAGATCAAGAATAGGACATTTCGATCCTTTTTGACCTATGTGCCGTATGTGACCCTGTCGGTGATGACGTTTCCGGCCATCTTGGAGGCCACGGAGGAGACATGGATCTCCGCGGTTGGGTTTGGGGTGGCTATGGTCATGGGATATTGCAGAGTCAGCCTGTTTATGGTGTCTATGGGGTGCTGCCTTCTGGTGTTTTTGCTGCAGATGCTCTAGCAGACAAAACAGAAAATGCAGGGTTGCCAGGGCGGGACAGATTTGGTAAAATAGGTAGGAATAACAGGACGAGAAAGGAACTTATGAGTATGGCTAATCCAGTTGTAACGATCACCATGGAAAACGGCGATGTGATGAAGGCAGAGTTGTATCCCGAGACAGCGCCCAATACGGTCCGCAATTTTATCAGTCTGATAGGGAAAGGATTCTATAACGGACTGATCTTTCACAGGGTCATAAGCGGGTTTATGATCCAGGGAGGCTGCCCCGAGGGAACGGGGACAGGAGGTCCGGGATATTCCATCAAAGGGGAGTTTTCACAGAACGGATTTGACAATGAATTAAAACATAAACCGGGGGTGCTGTCTATGGCCCGCTCCATGGCTCCGGATTCCGCCGGTTCTCAGTTTTTTATCATGCACAAGAAAGCGCCCCATCTGGACGGGGCCTACGCGGCTTTCGGACAGATCGTGGAGGGGATGGATGTGGTGGATAAGATCGCCCAGGCGCAGACGGATTATATGGACCGGCCTATGAAAGAGCAGAAGATCCGGTCTATAACTGTGGATACCATGGGCGTGGAATACCCGGAACCGGAGACTTGCTAATCCGCCGTCTAACAAAAAGGATCGGCGGGGAAGACGGGATGTGAGGGAAGGCATGACGAAAGAGTATCTGGTCATGATAGAGGGAAAACCGCATACAGTGACAGTATCAGACGACACGGAGGCTCTCCTGGCTGCCAAGGTAGCCGGGAAAGCCTTTGTTGGTCTGTGGAAAAGGGACAGTGGACAGGATATATCCGTGGCCAGGTATCTTATAGAGTCTGTGGAGGATCTAAGCCGGGAGTATCTGGAGCAGGTGGCGCGGAGACATCTGGGGATCCCCTGGGTCATTGCAGAGACAGAGAGGCTGGTGATCCGGGAATTTCAGCCAGGGGATGAGAGGGAGACAGAGCCGGGGGAATGGGAGGAAGAGATTTTTGGCAGCCGCAGGCTCTTAAGGGACTACATCCGATATCAGTATGGTTTTTATGGTTACGGGATCTGGGCAATGACGGACAAAGAGAGCGGTAAGATCATGGGCAGGGCGGGAGTGTTCAACCTTACCGGGCAGTGGGAACGCGCCGGGGGCCATGACGCCCTGGAGCTGGGATACCGGGTCTTTGCCCCCTACAGGAGGCAGGGATTGGCCCTGGAGGCCTGCCGGGGCGTGCTGGAGTGGTATAAAGAACATATGGACTGTCCTTTATACGCAAAAATAGACGCCTCCAACAAGGCGTCCATAAAGGTTATAGAGAAACTGGGCTTTTCCTTTACAGATCAAAGATATACCGGATCAGGGCAATGGCAGTATCTGTATGGGTGGAATTGCTGATAATGCTTAAATTGCAGGCGTTTTCCGACAGATGCATGGAATCCGCGAAGGCGGTCCGCGAGATATCCAGGGACACGGCCACAGGCTGTCCGGTGCTGTCAGAAGAAAAGCCTAAGCGGCTTTCCAGAACAGAGAGCATGTCCTGGGGGAGAAGCTGCTTAAGGTTCGCTAAGCCGTCCATGGAGGCGTAGTGGTCCGTGTTCTCCTGGTCTGCCATAAACACGTCCAGGTCTCTGGAGGCAACAAGGGCGGAGAGCTTTGCCATGGAGGCATAGCTGTACTCTGTGGCAGCGTCGCCGTAGGTGATGAACATGGACTCCGCGTACACAGGCTGCTTTTTTCCAAACCCCATAAGGTCGTGAAAATCTTCCTCCAAAATGGATGTGTCCATCTCCTGGGCTGACTGGCTGTTAAGGATGACGCAGTACAGGCCGGGATGGATGGTGGCATTGTAAACAGAGGTTGCAATGATGTTCAGCAGTATGATGGCCAGGATCACGCCGCCGATGTGGAACTTGTAGTATTCCCAGATGTACCACAGCTTGTCCCGGAGAGACATCTCCTTCATCTTGTGGCGCTCCGCGCTGATTTCTTCTTTTAATTGTTCTTTCAGAGACATAATGATTCCTCAATTCCTGTGTTAAAATAAGGGTATCTTCATATTATACCATATCTGCCGCCGTATGTTCATAAAATTTTCGTGAAATTACGGCATAAAATTGATTTTTTCTCATATTTCCGATATAATGAGGAAAGAACCAGTTGATATTCATGCGAATGAGCGATTAAGAAAAGAGGGAAATGCCTATGTTTTCAGGTTTCTTTAACTACGACAATCCGGTGTGGCGGTTTATCGGGAAGTTCTGGGATGTTCTCATCGTCAATCTTTTGTGGATCGTGTGCTCTATTCCCATCGTTACCATAGGAGCCTCCACCACAGCGATGTATTATGTTACGCTGCGGCTGGCCCGGGATGACGACGGATACACATTCCGCTCCTTTTTTAAGTCCTTTAAGGAGAACTTCAAGCAGGCCACCGCGATCTGGCTGATCTTTTTGGCTGTAGGGCTTCTTCTTGCGTTTGATCTGTACTACTTTGTGAGATTGGTGGGGGCGTCTACGCTGCGGACCGTGATGATCACCGTATTTTTTTCCATGGCGTTTATCTGGGCGGCCATGTTTACCTATGTGTTCCCGCTCCAGGCCCGGTTTTACAATCCTGTAAAGCGGACCATCTTCAATGCCTTTTTTATGGCGGTCCGCCATGTGTTTGGCACCATAGGGATGCTGGCGGTGGACGGGGCTATCGTATTTTTGTCCCTTAGCTTTCTTCCCCAGCTTACCATCTTCGGAGTGGCTTTGATCGCGTTTTTCAACTCCTATCTGTTTAACAATATCTTTAAGCGGTATATGCCAAAGGAGGAGAAGCCGGCGGACATGGAGCTGCGGCCCCTGTTTGCGGACGAGGAGGAAGGGCCGAAAAACGCCGGAACCCCTTCCTGACTAAGTGATCCGCCGGGTGTCTGGTACGCGCCGGGAAGTGGTAAAGGGCTATGCCACAAACTGATACATCATCACATAATGGCAGAAACTGCCGCCCATAACAAACAGGTGAAAGATCTCGTGGGAGCCGAAATTTTGGTGTTTTGAGTTAAACAGCGGCAGTTTTAGCGCGTAGATGACGCCGCCGACAGTGTAGATGACCCCTCCGGCTAAAAGCCAGCCAAAGGCAGGCGCGGGAAGAGCCCGGACGATCTTGCCAAAGGCCAGCACGCACACCCAGCCCATGGCGATATATAAAAGGGAGGAGAACCACTTGGGACAGGTGATCCATAAGGCCTTTATAAGGATGCCGAAAAGGGCGATGGACCAGACCAGGGCCAGAAGTCCCCATCCGGTGCGGTCTCCCAGGACAACCATGCAGACAGGGGTGTATGTGCCGGCGATCAGGATAAAGATCATCATGTGGTCAACCTTGCGCAGAAGCTTGTTTATGTTCGGGGAGATGTCCAGGGTATGGTAAACCGTGCTGGCAGCGTAGAGCAGGATCATGCTGATGATGAATACGGCCAGGGCGGGCGTAGCCAGTCCTCCGGCTTCCCGGTATGCTTTGGAGAGCAGGGGAGTGGCTGCCCCAATGGCCAGTATCATGGCGATAAAGTGGGTGATCGCGCTTCCAGGGTCTTTGATGTGCAGTTTATTCATAAAAATACCTCCTTCTATATGGAAAATGATGCATTTGCATAAAGTGTAAAAAACCTTGCTATGTAGTTTTGAAAACTACATTATCTCTTTTCTTATACTATACAGTAAGAGATGGAAAAATGCAAGGTTTTTTGAAATTTTAAGAAAGCAGGTGAAAAACGGTGGTGGATGTACTATACGAAGATAAAGATATTATTGTCGTAAAAAAGCCGGTGGGGATGGAATCCCAGTCCAGCGCGTCCTTTGCCCCGGACATGGTCAGCGAGATCAGGAAACATATCCACAGTCATTATCCACAATCCGGAGAACCGTATGTGGGAGTTATCCACAGGCTGGACAAACCGGTAGGGGGCGTCATGGTGTACGCCAAGACCAAAGGGGCCGCCGCCGCTCTATGTAGGCAGGTTAGCGGCGGGAAAATGGGGAAAGTGTATAAAGCCGTCGTTTGCGGAAGAATTGTGGATAATGTGGAAAACTTTGTGGATTATTTGTTGAAAGACAGCAAAAGCAATGTGTCGAAAATTGTGGAAAAGGGGACAGCAGGGTCGAAACGCGCCGAATTAAGGTATTTTGTGGCGGGAAGGATTGAGAAACCGGAGCCTTTGACCCTGGTGGAGATTGAGTTATCCACAGGCCGTCACCATCAGATCCGGGTGCAGTTTGCGGGGCATGGGATGCCGCTGTGGGGGGATAACCGGTATAATCCGGAATTTGCCGGGGAAAAGAGACGAAAAGCCTCCCTGGCTCTCTGGGCGTGGAAGCTTTCTTTTGTCCACCCGCGTACAGAGAAGGCAATGACCTTTGAGGCGGAGCCAGAAGGGGAGGCGTTTTCCTGGTTTTTGTGATTTTGGAAGGATGTGGAAAAAATGGATGAAACTCTATACCGGGATGATACATAAGATCACGGCACAGGGATATACTGATATCGTACAAATGAAGTACAAATCAAAAACAGGCGAGTCCATGGTTCAGCCGTGCAAAGAACTGAAGATGGAATAGCGCGAAGGGGAGCCGAAAGGCTCCCCTGTTTTTGCTTAATCCACAGGCAGTCCGCTGTGGTAGGAGTAATTGCCCAGTTCTTCTAAAAGAGACGTCATGTCAGGGCTTGTATTGTCTCTGGTGTTGAGAATGTTCTGGTTCAGCATATAGTAGATGGTGCGGCATTTGGCCAGGCATTGGCGGAACAGCTCGGGAAATGAGGCGGTGGAGGCCATCTGCTTGTTCCAGGGATTGCACCAGACTTCGTGGTCAAGATTCAGGCTCCACCTGGGGTTAGCCACCTGGTCTGTCACCAGTTTCCGGGAGGCGATGGGATTGTCCAGGAATATGGATTCAAAAAATTCGATGCTGCTGCGCTTTTTGCCCGAGGGATCTGACAGGGTCCGGCAGCCGAACCGGAGGGCCAGAATGGAACGGTGAACCATCCGGGCAGATACCTGGAAATTATTTTTGTAGGAAAGCGGATAGTAGGCTTCGTTGATGCAGTCGGAAAGCAGGCGGGAGATAAACTGGGTCTCCTGGCCGTTGAGGCAGATGGTGGCCGCCTGGTTAAATTCCGACGGCTTTTTCTTTTTAAATTTCCTCAGAAGCAGAGCGTCTATGTCATTTTCCAGCTCCGCGTGAAGACCGTGATGCTGAGTGCTGGGGTTGCCTGTGTCATAGTGAATGCGGCCGTAGACGTAGGGGTGGCAGATGGAGTCGCCGATATAATGGCAGAGATAGCCGCAGAAATACGCCACAGCCTGCTCCCGCTGCTGTTTGGAGTGGATCTGGGCGATCTGTTTTAAGTATACGTCAAAGAACAGATTGACATTGTGTTCATGCATGTAGGAGCCTACGTTGCGGTAATCCCGGTGCCGCAGGATGGGGATGTTGTAAAAAAACATGTCCGGGCCCTGGAGCCCTAATTGGTAGAGCCAGCGGTATTTGGATATGATATGTTTTAGCGGGGTGGACGGAAGGTCATTGAAAGCCTTCATCCCTAAAATGTAGTGGGTGGTAAATCCAGGCATATGGAACCTCCAAGTTAAGAGAGTTTAGTAAGGATAGTATAGCATGTTTTTTTATTGGGTGAAAGAGGTTGGGGGGAAATTGTATTTGGATATTAAGAAAAAGTTGTTACTATGTACGGGAGCAAAGGCGGAGGTTGCCGCAGGCCCAATAGGAGTTTGTCTCCTATCAGGCAAAAGCAAAATCAGTTTCATGAAATGGTGGGTTTTATTGTAACATAGTGGTGAATAAAAGCCAAGACTTGGTGGACAGGCAGATTTTGGAATAAATAATCATTTTGGGGAATACATGATAAAAAAAGACCGGAGCAAAGTATGATTCATCAGATTCACGGGCTGGTTTGGGGGCCTGTGCTGCTGGGGCTTCTTCTCCTGACAGGGTGCGTCTTTACCATAGACTCAGGAGGATTCCAGTTTACAGGCATAAAAACGTGGTGGAGCGCAACGGCAGGCAGCCTGCTGCGCAGGGAGGAGAGGGACGGCTGTGTGGGAAAGGAAGATTCCATCAATAAGATTCAGTCCGCCTGCACTGCCCTGGCAGCCACCATCGGCACCGGCAACATCGTGGGGGTGGCGTCGGCCCTTACGGCCGGCGGGCCGGGGGCGGTCTTCTGGATGTGGGTGTCAGCGGCCATCGGCATGATGACCGCCTACGGGGAGACGTGCCTTGGGATTCTGTACCGCTATCGGGACCACAGGGGGAAATGGATATGCGGCCCTATGGTCTACCTTTCCAGAGGCCTTGGCAGTCCGGGCCTGAGCCTTACATACGGGATCTTATGCCTCTTAGCCTCCCTGGGCATGGGCAGCATGGTCCAGTCCAACGCTGCCGCCCAGACCGTGTGCTATCTCACAGGGGCAAAGCCTATTGTCTGCGGGGGAATGATCACAGGGCTTGCGGTCTTTGTGGCCTGGGGCGGAACCATGCGGGTGGCCAATGTGGCGGAGCGGCTGGTTCCTGTGTCCGCCGCGGTCTACATGGTGTTTTCCGCGGCAGTGCTCATAAAATTCCATGACCGGATTCTTCCGTCATTGGGGGAGATCTTCTCCCATGCGCTGGTACCCAGGTCCCTTTTGGGCGGTGTGGGCGGGTATGGGATCGCCAGAGGCTTCCGCTACGGCATCGCCAGAGGCGTTTTCTCCAATGAGGCCGGTCTGGGCAGTCTGGCCGGGCTTCACGGGGCCACCGACGGGACCACCCCCCAGGAGCAGGGCATGTGGGCCATGTTTGAGGTGTTCTTTGACACCGTGGTCATTTGTACCCTGACGGCCCTGGTGATCCTGTGCGTCACCGGAGGGGGACAGGGCCTTTATGGGGGAAGCTATGACGGGGCGGTGCTGACGGCCCGCTGTTTTGAGGCGGCTCTGGGAGATGCGGGGCAGTATCTGGTGTCCGGCTCCATGGTGGTGTTTGCCTTTGCCACCATGATCGCCTGGTACTATCTGGGAAAGCAGACCCTGGAAGGGGTAATGGCCCAGGCAGGGCAGTGGATATCCATATCGGAGGCAGGCGCCAGGAAGATCCGGACCGTGTACCTGATCCTGTACGGGTACGCCATATTTTTAGGATGTGTCAGCAGCCTGAAAGCGGTTTGGGAATTGTCGGATATCTGGAACGGGCTTATGGCGTTTCCAAATATTCTGGCACTGCTGGTTCTGAGAAAGAAGATCCGGTATCCGGGCAGGGGCGAAGTATAAGTTCAAAGCTTGGCGCATACGCCTGATACACCTGAATTTACGCGTCCTGTCAGGCGGCGGGGGTTTCATGGTAACCCGCCATGCCCCCGGCCACGGACAGCAAAATGCCGATACCATTATGAAAACGGTATCGGCAATTTTTTAAGGGATAAAAGGGAGGAGAGCTGATAAATTGCTTTATCAGCTCGAGTATTATGAAAAAAATCTTATAAGCACTTGTGCATTGGCTTACAGCAGTTGTTCTGCTGATGGTTATAGTATACGTGGCAATCATGAAGAAATCATGATATGTCTGTAAAAGGTTTTTGAATGATTTTTGAACAAAATATGAACGCCCGCCTAACGGCATTTCAGGACATTCTCATAGAATGCTTTCATCTGTTTTTCCGTGTCAAACACCGCCACATACATCTCGGGAGTTTGACACCTCCAAACCAATTCATACCCCTTAAAGCCTGCAATAGCTTT
>CAJUFP010000018.1 GCA_910585645.1 uncultured Hungatella sp.
TCAGTTGTCAATCTTCGGTTGGAATCTCATTCATTGAGATTCCGAGAAGTTATGTTTATGGGTGAACCGGGCGCGGATTCCGATATATCCTTATATGAGTTGCAGTGCAGTCTGCGTCTGCTGACACGTTTGTTGACTCATGTGGATTATACCATTTCGGGCAAGGCAAAGCAAGCAGGCTATCATTTTTCATAAGGATTTTTCATAAGGATTCACATACCCCGGACACAGATACGTTTCGCTCCACGCCATCATACGCTCAAGAACCGGAATAAAACTTTCCCCCAACTCCGTGAGAGAATACTCCACCTTAGGCGGAATTTCCTTATAGATCTCCCTGTGAAGAAACCCGTCCCGTTCCAGCTCCCGAAGCTGTTTCGTCAGAGTGGACTGGGTGATGCCGTCAAGGCGGCGCAGAAGCTCTCCGAACCTCTGGACTTTATAAAAAGATACGTACCATAAGATCAGGATTTTCCATTTTCCTCCGATAACGGCCTGCAGGGTACTCATGGGGACGCAGCGGGCCATCACGTCCTGATTCATAAATTTATTATCAGCCATACCGTTTCACCTCTTTCCATTCAGTATATTCCCCTCATAAAGAAAAAGCAAGATAGGGTCAAAACAAACACATAGTACGAAAAAGGATACCGAAGCCATAAAAAGACCGTACTTGATTCTCAAAAACCAACGGGGTATGGTAGTGTTGATCAGACAAATATTCAGCAGATGAAGAGATAAAGGAGGATTGGATTATGCACTACACAGGAACCATTTGGAGGCCGCCCTATGAGGCGTCGTCGCTGCTTTTGGAAGTTACCGCAGGGTGTACCCACCACAGATGTAAGTTCTGTACCCTTTACGCAGACCTGCCGTTTCCGTTTCGAATGTCACCCGTGGAGGACATAGAGGCGGATTTGAGGGAGGCCCGGGAAATGTATGGCCGCCTGCAAAGGCGCAGGGTATCCCGGATATTTCTAACCGGGGCCAACCCGTTTGTGCTGGATTATGGGAAGCTGGCCCGGATTGGGGAGCTGATCCGTAAATATTTTCCGGATGTGAAAAGTATCGGCTGCTTTGCAAGGGTGACGGATATTTCCCTGAAAACCGATGAGCACCTTGCGAATTTGCGTCAGATGGGGTATGATGGACTGACCATAGGTATTGAGACAGGGGATGATGAGGCGCTGCGGTTTATGGACAAGGGCTATGGGGCGGCCGATATTGTGGAGCAGTGTAAGCGGCTGGACAGGGCGGGGATCCACTACAGCTTTTTCTATCTGGCCGGCATATCCGGCAGAGACAGGGGCGTGGAGGGAGCCATGGCCACGGCCAAAGTGTGCAACCGGCTCCGTCCCACACTGATCGGGGTGAATATGCTGACAATCTATGAGGATTCAGGACTGTACCGGGAGATCCGGCAGGGAACCTGGAGGGAGGAGAGTGAGACGGAGAAATACAGGGAGGTCCGGGCATTGGCAGAGAACCTGGAGATTCCCACGGTCTTCGCGGCCCTGGGGGCTTCCAACGCCTTTCAGATACAGAGCGTGCTTCCAAAGGACAGGGAAAGGCTGCTGGCTTTTCTTGACGGGATCATAGAAGGTCAGGGGGAGGAGAGGCTGCGCAGGTATCGGGAGAGCGTTTATCACTTGTGACTAAATGAAAGAAAAGGAGTTTAGAAGATGTGGAAATGTCCTAAATGCGGGCGTGAGTTTAAAAAGCGGGATCAGAGTCACTATTGCGGGAAAGCGCCGGGGAATATTGATGAATATATTGCGGCACAGCCGGAGGAGAGGCAGAGGTATCTGACGCTGGTGCGAAATGCGGTCAGTGAGGCCATACCGGAGGCAGAGGAGCGGATTTCGTGGAGCATGCCCACCTTCTGGAAGAAACACAATATTATCCAGTTCGCCGGCTTTAAAAACCATATCGGGCTGTATCCGGGGCCGGAGGCAGTGGAGGAGTTTGGCGGGCGGCTGAAGGGGTATAAGACCAGCAAGGGAACCATACAGATTCCATACGGGGAGGACATCCCCCTGGAGCTGATCCGTGATATTGCCCGGTGGTGTTATGAGACGGGGAATCATCCCTGATAGTTGAAAAGGAAGGGTGATCAAAACGAAGAAGCTGTATTTAATCGGAGGAACAATGGGGGTGGGCAAGACCACTCCATAGTTTCCATCATCACTGCCCCGCCGCCACCACGACTGCCCCCAGCACGATTACGGCAGCTCCCGCAGCCATAGTCCAGGTCAGGGTCTGGTTCAGAAATATGACGCAGAACAGAACCCCCCAGAAGGTATACGTTACATTCAGCGACATGCCCACAGCGCAGCCCACGGCGGCGTTTGCCCTATACCAGGCCAAAAAGGACATGGCGGCGGCCTGCCCTGAGGCCATGAGCCACAGCGCCGGGACCCCGGCGCTAAGGGTTTCCCATAACAGGCTTCCGGCGCCAAGGGCAGGGACGAGAATAGCCAGAACCACGGTGCCGGAAACCAGATCCCGGATGTTTACCGCGATATCCGCGTCGATCTTTGAGCCTCCATAGCTGGCAACCACGCCTTCCAGCCCCCAGCTGATGGCTGCTATAAAGGCGCAGATGATCCCTAAAGTAAAATCAGGGCTTTCCTCTGGTTTTGTCCAGTTAATGATGATCGCGCCCAGGACGCAGAGGATCATTCCCAGCGCGGTCTTTTTTGAGGGCTTCTGCTTTAAGAAGATCCAGCCGAATAAAGCGCCGAACAGGCTGCAGGTCGCCGTAACAGGAATGGCGTAAGCCCCTGCCATGGACAGCCCTGCCAGATAAGCCCCGTTTGCCATGGGACCGCCCAGGAGCGCTCCAAGGACGATCATTCGCCCCGGAAATGTGGGGATATTTTCCCATACCTTTTTAAACTGCCCTTTCTTTATATTATATAAGGAAAGCCAGATCCCCGCAAATAAGTCGTTGAGTCCCGCGCAGACATAGGGCGCGGCTAAAAGACCGGCAGCGCCAGCCAGAGGGGTGCAGTTTCCCGCGATCAGGGCCAGGGTTGTGTAGAGCCCATAGGCGAAACCGGAAAATAACCCCATGTATACGCCGATCCTGTGGGGATTTGTCCGTATTCCGGGATTTTTCCTGTGTTTTCCATTGGAAATAAATTCCTTTTCACTCATATGTTTCACCGCCTTTTCAGAAAGTTTCAAAGCCTTTACATGCTTTAGTATGACATAACATTGGCAGAAAAAGAATCCCTCTACAAATATTTTATAGATTTGCCCCAATTTTCCCTCCGGTTGACAAAATTTTTGTTCAATGATACAATAAACTCCACACATTTTTATTAAGATAATAGTTGGAGATGCTTATGAGGAAAACACATTTCTTAAAACAATGGAGACGATACGCTGCTGTAGTTTTATGCATGGCGCTGTCTTTTACATGGCTGTCCTACAGGGACGCGGAGGCTGCTGTACTCGAAAGGCTTACCTCTGTTACCTATGTGTCCGATGAGTGGGTCATTAACTTCTGGAACACGGAGAGCGACCATCTGGAGCAGGAACTGGCTCAGATCGCGGCGGACGGTTTTAACAGCATTATCCTAGCTGTGCCGTGGCGGGAATTTCAGCCGGGAACGAGCCCGGTTCAGTACAGCGACTACACGTTTAACAAGCTGCACCGGATCATGAGCGCGGCCAGAGACCAGGGACTGTGGGTTATCTTAAGGGTCGGATATACCTGGGATCACTGCAAAGGTGAAGCCCCTCAGGTTCGGTATCGGAAGCTTTTGGGCGACGAAGGGATAAAGGCCGCGTGGCTGGATTACGCAAAGACCCTTTATGAGGCTGTATCGCCCTACGAGAATTTTTACGGCGGTTTTATCACATGGGAGGATTTCTGGAATTATGTGGAGGACGCTCCGGGACAGTTCGCTTTAACTCAGTCCGGCATCGATGAGGCCCGGCGGATCGGATTCCAGGCGTATCTGGAAAGCCGCTACACCATAGAAGAGGTGAACCGGTATTTTGCGCCGGACAAGACATTTCAAAGTTTTGACCAGGTCAGCATCCCTAAAAAGGATAGCCCGGCCTACAAGCTGTTTTTTGAATACTATGACGAATTTTTGAACGGTCTGCTGACAGAAACCCAGCAGGTGTTTCCCAACCTTTCCATGGAGGTTCGTCTGGATGTGGATCCGGTGAAAGGACTGGACGGGGATACGGTGGGAGCAGGCCATTACCAGACCTTTGGCTGCGGCAGTTCCACGTACACTTCGGTGATGTATAGCGTTTCCATGGGACAGCCCTTTGATCGTCTGCTGACAGCGGCGGAGGCGGCGGCCATGATGGATCAGCAGCTTAATGTGGTAAAAGCCTACAACCAGGGAAAGCCTATCTATATTGACCAGCTGCTCTATATGGACATCACCCCCGGATTTGAGCGCAATGCCAAGCTTATGGAGGAAGAGAGAAACGCCTTTCTCACCTCGATTCCGGATATTTTGCGCAGATATACCAATGGATACGCGGTCTGGACTTACCGCAATTACGCGAACAACGGCGTTTTTAACAGCCAGTTCGCCCTGGAGTCTCAGGGCTGGGATTCCAGCAGGGTAAAGTTTGTAGAGCGCGGCGGCAGCCGTCAGGCCCTGATCCAGAATAACGGAACCCTTTCCCAGGATGTGGGAGGCAGGATCTCCTCCAAACATCTGTTTGAAAATCATGTCCGGTTCACTGCGGACAGCGACAGACCAGTGAAAGTATCTGTAACCCTGGGAACCAAGACAAAGGAAGTGGTAGTAGACGGTGAGGGGCAGTACGATCTGAACTTCGGACGCCTGGAGTACGATAAGGTGCGGTTTCGCGCCGGCGGCGACGTGTATGTGGATAATATTTCCGTGTACAATTTTGTCCAGGACGGTCAGATCTATGATCTGGACGGCAGGGAACTTCCCTGTGCGGAAGGGATCCGCAAGCTGAACCAGATGCTGAAAGAATAGAACTTGTATTATCAGGTATCAATGCCAGGATGTCCTTAAAAGTCAGGAGTCCTGGCATTTTTGCAGATGTGCGGTTGAAGAATATGGCAGAATAGATTATAATCAGTTCCATCTAACAGGAGAGGAGACAGCAGGTTCGTGTTTAAGAAAATATTAGGGCGATTTTTCGATTTTGTAATTGCAGCGGCCGTGATCTGCGGCAGCGGTTTAGGCCTTGCCGGATGCGGCGACGGGGCGGGAGACAGCGCCACCGCGCCATGGTCAGGCGGGCAGTCTGTTGCCGACAGTTTGGATGGCAGTGAAAGGGAGTATTCTGTGAACGCCGTAAACTTTGACCGCGGGCTGGATGATTATGAGCCTCAAAAGCGTGAATATAATTTTTATTTTACCTATAAAACGGTCCATCCCTGGTGGGATGCCGTTGCCCTTGGGATCGAAGACGCGGCAAAACAGTATGAAGAAAAAGGTATTATCATAAATTATGAGTATCTTGCCCCCAATGGGGCGTCTGCCCAGGACCAGATCAGGAGGATTTCAGATGCCGCCCTGCGGGATTTTGACGTCATTGGGGTAGATGTGGCGGATGTGGAGATCGTGACTCCTGCCATTAACCAGGTCATGGCAAAGGGGCAGAAGGTTATGACCTTTTCCAGCTCTGATTCCACAAGGGAAGACGGGTGCAGGCGGATCGCCTATGTGGGCAATACCCACAATTATCAGGACGGCGCGCAGCTGACAGAAGCCCTCTGCGAAAAGCTGGGATACTCCGGCAAGGTGGCTGTTTTAGTGGGAAATCAGGGGGCGCCCTGCCATGAAGACAGAGCTCTCGGAGCCAGAGACGTTATTGCCCAGTATCCGGATATGGAGATCGTGGAGATGGCGTACGATGAAGATTCCGTGGATAAAGCCTGGACCTTTACCCGGAAGTTTCTTGAAAAACACAGTGATCTTGCGGGGATCATATGCTGCAATATGAGCAATCCTGTTGGAGCCGCCAGAGCGGTTATTGAGGCCGGGCGGGAAAAAGAGGTTGTCATTGTGGGGATGGACCACGATCAGGAGGCGCTAAAGTACCTAAGAGACGGGATCATATATGCTCTGGGCATTCAGGATTGTTATTCTATTGGATTTGATACGGTGCAGGTGGCGGTGAAGATTGCGGACGGCTGCCTTCCGGGGGAGATGTATCCGGAAAAGACAGAAGAAAAGACTACGATCATTTATCAGGACAAAGCGGCGGCGGTACTTCGGACGCTGTACGGAGAGATTGATTAAGAATGGCAGGACAGAACATGAAAAAAACACAAGATCATGACTTGAAACAGACCGTCGCGTTGGCTGTGTGGGGCGGGGCGCTGATCGCGGCGATCCTTCTCATCACCACGATCTGGGTCACAAGCAGCGCCAGGACCGGCACAAAGGAAGCGGTGAGCAGGGTCAGCGAATTTTATCTGGAAGAAATGGCCGGGCGGCGGGCCAGAGTCGTCGCGCAGGAGCTAAACAATCATTTTGACTATATGAAAAATGCCATTGGCCTGTTAGAGGGATCTGACCTGATCTCTCAGGACGCTCTCAGGAGTTTTCTGGCAAAGGTAGAAACGCTTTACGGCGTGGACAAATTCGCGCTGGTAGATGAACAGGGCATTGTCTACACAGAGCACAGCACCGTGTCCGGCCTTAGCAGGTACAGTTTTCTTTCAGAGGAGTTGACAAAACCAGTTATAAGCACTCTGAACCTTTACGGGGCTAAGAAGCAGGTGATTCTCGCCATGCCTGTGGAAGATATTTTCTTTCAGGGATCCAGGATCTCGGCATGCTTCATCCAGCTGAATATTGACGAGATGTTAAGCTCCCTGACCCTCCAGGGCAATAACAATGAGACAGAATGCAGCCTGTACTACCGTAACGGGGAAAGTCTGACAGACAGCGATGATCTCTTTCGCACCCTTGCCAATGCCAAGATTGAAGAGGGGTGTAGCTATGAGCAGCTGAGACAGGATTTCGCAAACGGTCAGAAGGGACAGATCGCTTTTAATTACCAGGGAAACCAGCAGGAGCTGTGTTACATGCCGGTGGAAAATACCAACTGGATGCTAACCTTTCTGATCCGGGATAATGTGATCAGCAGTCAGATCAGCTCCATCAGCTCCGGAATGATGCACCGCAGCGATATCCAGATCGCCATCACGGTGGCAGCTATGCTAGGAGTGTTTTTGGTGCTAAGTTACCAGTCCAGAAAAAATTCCAGGCTGCTTTTAGAGCAGGAAAAGGCGGATGGGGACAGGATACGGGCCGCTTATGTTCAGATCGAGAAAGAGCAAAGCGCCATGGACAATATTCACGCGGCCATGGGGTCAGGTCTCTGGAGCATGGAGTTTGACGAAAAGGGGGAGATGGTCTCCTGCGCGTGGAGCAGCGATTTCCGCAGGATGCTTGGCTATGAAAGCGAGGAGGATTTCCCAAACAGGCTGGAGTCCTGGTCAGAACTGTTACATAGCAAAGATAAGGAACGTGTTTTGAAAGAGTATTGGGATACGGTAAGGGATTACTCAGGTGAGAAAACCTATAATGTAGAATATCAGCTCCTTACAAGGCAGAAAGGGTGGAGGTGGTTTCACGCGGCCGGCCGTCTGTCGAGACGGGAGGACGGGTCGCCCATAACCTTTGTGGGCCTGTTTGTGGATATTGATGCGGAAAGGCGGCTGAGAGAGCAGCTTGAAAAACAGAAGCTGGATCTTCAGGACGCCCTTGCCGCGGCTCAGCACGCTAACCGGGCCAAGACCACGTTTCTCAATAACATGTCCCACGACATCAGAACTCCGATGAACGCTATCATCGGATTTACGTCCCTGGCGGCGACGCATATTGATAACCCGGAGCAGGTTCAGGTCTATCTTTCAAAGATCACCACTTCCAGCAATCACCTTTTAAGTCTGATCAACGATGTGCTGGATATGAGCCGCATAGAGAGCGGGAAGGTAAAGATTGAGGAGAAGGAGACTTCCCTGCCGGAGATCATGCATGACTTAAAGACCATTGTTCAGGCAGATATCGCCTCGAAACAGCTGGATTTTTACATTGATACGGCGGACGTGGTAAACGAACACATACTGTGTGATAAACTAAGACTGAATCAGGCCCTCTTAAATCTCTTAAGCAATGCCATGAAGTTTACCAAACCCGGCGGTATTGTCAGCGTTCGGGTCCTGCAAAAGGGAGGCGCCCAGGAAGGGTGGGCTTTTTATGAGTTTCAGATAAAAGACACGGGGATCGGTATGAGCAAGGAATTCCTGGAACATGTTTTTGAGCCTTTTGAGCGGGAGAGAACAAGTACGGTCAGCGGGATTCAGGGAACCGGCCTTGGAATGGCGATCACCAAGAATATTGTGGACATGATGGGCGGCCAGATCTCCGTTGTCAGCGAAGAGGGAAAAGGGACTACATTTACAGTGACACTGCAGTTCAAGATCTGTTCCGGCCCTGTAAGGCAGGACGTGATCCCGGAATTAAAGGGGCTCAGAGCTCTTGTGGTGGATGATGATTTTAACACCTGTTCCAGCGTTACCAAGATGCTGTCCACCATAGGCATGAGGCCGGACTGGACTACTTCCGGCAAGGAGGCTGTGCTCAGGGTCAGACTTGCGGAGGAGCAAAATGATGAGTATGCCGCTTATATCATAGACTGGCTGATGCCGGACATGAACGGCATTGAGGTGGTGAGGCGGATTCGGGGCATCATCGGAGCGGAGACGCCGATCATCATACTGACGGCTTACGACTGGTCAGATATTGAGGAGGAGGCAAGAAACGCGGGAGTCACGGCATTTTGTTCTAAGCCGATCTTTTTGTCAGAACTGCGGGAGATTCTGGAATCGCCGTTTTTGCGTGAGAATACAGAGGCAAGGGTTCAAAAGGAACAGGCTGCCTTTAAAGGCAAGAGCATTCTTCTGGTGGAGGACAATGAGCTGAATCAGGAGATTGCTGTGGAGATCCTCAAAGAAGCCGGGTTTGGGGTTGAGGTGGCTGACGATGGGGCGGTGGCAGTTGAAAAGATGAAGGCAGCAGAGCCGGGCCGGTATGATCTGATCTTGATGGACATTCAGATGCCGATCCTCAACGGATATGATGCTACAAGGCAGATCCGGGGATTGGAGAGAAAGGAGATCGCCGGGATCCCCATCATCGCCATGACAGCCAACGCTTTTGAGGAAGATAAGCAGGCCGCGCTGGAGGCGGGGATGAACGGCCATATCGCCAAGCCTATTGACGTGGGAATGCTGATGGCCGCGCTGGAGGAGATATTAACGTAGATCGTTTTGGGGAGGATGTAACAGTTCCGAATAACCCTTGAACTGTTACGGAAGGATACAGAAAGGATATATTGGGATGATATAGTAAAGCCATCAAAAAGACCGATAACGGAGCGTAAAAATGGTACAGAGACTGCTGATCGTGGAAGACGACCGCCTTATGGCCGAGGCTGCCGCCGATTATTTTACAGCCAAAGGCTGGGAGGCGGACACAGAGGAAGACGGAATCCAGGCGTTGGAGACGCTAAAAACAAAAAGCTTTCACCTGATCCTGCTTGATGTGATGATACCGGGAATGGACGGATTTGCCCTGTGCAGGGAGATCCGCAAGATCAGTGACGTGCCGGTTATCTTTATCACAGCCAGAGTGATGGAGGAGGACAAACTCAACGGGTATGCCCTGGGCGCTGACGACTATGTGACAAAGCCTTTTTCCCTGCCGGTTCTGTACGCCAAGGCCAGGGCTCTCACAGGGAGAGTCCAGGGGAGCAGGAAGCGGCTGGAGCTGGGAGCTCTCAGCGTGGACACGGGAAGTCATAAGGTGTGGAACCAGGGCCGGCCTTTGTCTCTGCCGCCGAAAGAGTACGAGATGCTTCTCTTTTTCATGGAGAATCCTGGCAGGATATTCAGCAGAGAGCAGCTTCTCATCCGATTCTGGGGCTATGATTTCGATGGAAATGAGCGGGTGGTGGACAATCACATCAAAAAGCTGAGAAAGGCCATCGTTTCCTGCGGATGCTCCATTGAAACGGTGCGCAAATCCGGTTATCGGCTGGAGGTGGAATGATGAGAAGAAAAAGAAAGTCGTTTTGGAAGCCTGTGACAGCCGGATTTGGGGCAGTGTACCTTTTGACCATGGCGCTGGCCACCTTTCTGGTCAAGACAAAGTTTGCGGAGGATTTCACCCAACAGTTCAGACAATTTGCGGTATCTCTGGTAAAGGAGGTTAATGAAAAGGAACGCTCCATGGAGGAAAGCGGGTGGGACAGCCAGGAGAAGAGACGGGACCACTATCAGTATCTTGCCAACGGCCTCCTCTGGAAGGTCAATGACGAGATGCTGCAGGTTTCCGTGGGATTTTACGACAAAGACATGAGACTTATGGCCCAAA
The DNA here is from genome assembly GCA_910585645.1 of uncultured Hungatella sp. Taxonomy (GTDB): domain Bacteria; phylum Bacillota; class Clostridia; order Lachnospirales; family Lachnospiraceae; genus UBA3402. The sequence continues at coordinate 10,404 of CAJUFP010000018.1, forward strand.
CCAGGGACGAGATCGGCGGCAATTCCATCTACGAGGCGGGATCCAAGGTAAGGGAATACGCGTCCTTTTGTCTGGATGATTACATTTCTCTGCAGGAAAAGGAGCAGCTGGCCAGGTACCAGTGGGAGTACGTCCATTCTTTTGATATGAATCAGCCGTCCAAGTATCGTTTTTCTATCAGGACTTCGCCGGACGGCCAGACGCTATGGGCGATTTATGTGCAGGAGATCGTCTGGACCCCGTCAGAACTGTGGGACGGGGAAAATTACAAGGATCCTCTCACCGGATCGGTTACCAGCATGGACATGGCAAGAGTGGATTATGAGACCGGGGAGGAGACTATCACCGGGTCTTTTGAACAGACAGACAGCCGTATTGTGTGGCAGTGGATAAACCCTGAGGTTCCCATAGAGGAGCTGGAGACGGGGATTATCACCAACACCAGCATGCAGCTTCCCTATATGACGGCTTATGAGACATGGAGGGGGTTTGAGAGCTGGAAGACGTGGAGCGGAAGCCGGTATCTTCACGGTTTTTCCCAGCAGGGCGAATTTGCGTGGGAGGAAGGTATTGAGGAACCGCCGGTCATCATTGACTCGGACGGTCTGAACTACAGAGGGCGGTATCAGCTGAAGGTGGGCATGTTGGAAGGAGCAGGACCTGTCTATGTGGAGCTGCGCATGGAGAGCAGTCCATGGCTGGCGGCCCTGGACTATATGAAGTACGTGTATCTGGCAGGATTTGTGCTGACCCTTGTGTGCGGGATCAAGATTGTCCTTGTGTTTCGCAAAACTTATGACACCCAGATTGCGTTGGAGGATATGCGGCGGGATTTCACCAACGCCATGGCTCATGAGCTGAAAACGCCTTTGGGAGTTATCCGGAATTTTGCGGAAAATCTGGCGGAACATCATATGGAGGAGAAACGGGAGTATTATCTGGCCCAGATTATCGGCCAGACCGAGGAGATGGATCGTCTGGTGGTGAAGATGATCGAGATCTCAAAGCTGGACTCTGAGGAGCTGGTCCTTAAGAGGGAGAAGGTGTCGTTTTCACAGCTTGTAAGGGAGCAGCTGGCCAGGTTTGCGCCTATGACAGAGGAGCGCGGGATCCAGGTGCAGTTGGAGGAAAACGGAGATTTTGTGGTATACGGGGATAGGGAGTATCTGGCAGGGGCTGTGGGGAATCTGTTTAGCAACGCGGTGGACCATAATCTTGACGGAGGCAGGATCCTGGTCCGGGTGGAAAAGGATCAGTGCGTGGTGGAAAATACCGGACAGCCTTTGGAGGCGGATGTTCTTGCCCACGCGTTTGATATGTTTTATACCGGGGATAAGAGCAGAAGTAAACGGGACGGTCACATGGGAATGGGGCTGTTTTTGGCCAGGAAAGTGCTGGGGCTTCACGGGTTGGCGTTATTGCTGGAGAATATGGAGGATGGTGTCCGGGTTGTTGTGAAGGAGGGGAATGGAAGCGTCTATGAATCCAAAGGTTTCAATAGGAATCCAAAATTTTGAAAAATTGAGAAAGTACCGCGCGTTTTATGTGGATAAGACAGATTTTATCAGGGAGTGGTGGGAAAATGCGGATGAGGTTACTCTGATCACCCGGCCGCGCCGTTTTGGAAAAACATTGAATTTAAGTATGATGGAGTGCTTTTTTTCAACAGAATTTGCCGGAAGAGGAGATTTATTTGAGGATCTGTCTGTCTGGAAGCATGAGAAATACCGGCAATTACAGGGGACTTATCCTGTGATCTTTGTAAGTTTTGCAGGGGTTAAAGGGAGCAGCTTTGAAAATGCCAGGGATGGGATCATCGGCGCGCTGGACAATGCGTTTCAGGCGCATATAGGACTTGCGGACAGCAAAGCGCTTCGCAGGGAGGAACTGCTGATCTTTGATGAGCTCCATACCTACGGGGTGAGCGCTGATCCGCAGAAGGTTATAAAGGATTCTGTTGTGGTGAGGTCCCTTCAATTGCTGTGCTCCTACCTGGAGCGGTGTTATGGCAAAAAGGTTCTGGTATTTTTGGATGAGTATGATACCCCGCTGCAGGAGGCTTATGTATTTGGGTATTGGGATAAGATGGTGGATTTTATCCGTACACTATTTAATCTGACATTTAAGACCAATCCATTTTTGGAAAGGGCTCTTTTGACGGGAATTACCAGGGTGAGTAAAGAATCCATCTTCTCGGATCTGAATAATCTTGAGGTGGTGACCACAACATCCGATAAATATTGTACGGCTTTTGGATTTACACAGGATGAGGTGTTTCAGGCATTGGATGACAGAAGGTTTTCCGGGGAAAAGGAACATATTAAATTCTGGTATGACGGATTTACATTTGGAAGGAGAAACGATATCTTCAATCCGTGGTCGATCACTAAATTTCTGGATTCCGGACAATATGGTCCTCATTGGGCGGATACCAGTTCAAACCGCCTGGTGTCAGAACTGATCATGGGCGGTACGGCCCAGATCAAGATGGATATGGAAGCGCTTCTTGACGGGCAGTGGGTGGAGACGGAGCTTGATGAGCAGATCATATTTGAGCATCTGAAAAGGACAAAAGGAGCCGTGTGGAGCCTTTTGATGGCAAGCGGATATTTAAAACCTGTGGACAGGATGTTTAATGAGAAAAATGGAAAATATAGTTATCGGCTGAAAATAACAAATCATGAAGTGACGGCCATGTTTCGCAGCATGATCTCCAACTGGTTTCCGGAGGACCATACATCTTATAGCAATTTTAAAGAGGCCCTTATGCTGGGAGACCTGGACTATATGAACCAGTTTATGAATGAGGTGTCACAGGAAATGTTTGGAAGCTTTGACACCGGAAGAAGGCCCTCTGATCAGGCAAACCCGGAACGGTTCTATCATGGCTTTGTGCTGGGCCTTGTTGTAGATCTGGCCGGACGGTATCATATTCGATCCAACAGGCAAAGTGGCTTTGGGCGTTATGATGTGATGATGGAGCCTAAGAACCAGGAAGATGACGGAATTATCATCGAGTTTAAAGTGCTGGAGTCCCGAAAGGATAAAACTCTTGAACAGGCTGTGGAAAACGCGTTGAAGCAGATTGAAGAGAAGAAGTATGACACGGAGCTTATAGCCCGGGGGATCTCCCAAAACCGGATCCGCCACTATGGATTTGCGTTTGACGGCCAAAAGGTTTTGATTGGAGAAAGATAAGGGAATACAGGGGCTGTTGCGCTGAGATTTTTTAGATCTTTCGTACAACAGCCTTTTTGAAGCGGTCTTTTACAGACCGGTTTTCCACAAAATGTCCCGGTTTACCGTCTGATAAAACATCTCTTTTACTTTGTCCCGCTCTTTTGTCTGTCCCAGGATCCACATCAGCTTGGTCACAGTGGCTTCCAGCGTCATATCGTAGGATTCCAAAAGCCCGAACGCGTATTTGATGTTTCGCCCAACCTCATAGATGGACATATTGCTGCCTTCATTGGTAACTTGTGTGGTCATGACCACGGTTTTTCCAAGTCCGACCCATTTTTCCACAACCGGATAATACCCGCAGGTATCATAATCAGGCAGTCCTCCTACGCCGAAGGATTCAATGATGACCGCGTCGTAATGTTCTGCCATATAGTCCAAAACCGTGGCATCCATGGAAGGGATCAGCTTTAAAAGCCCTACCTTGGGATTCAGCTCATGGTAAAATGTGACGGGATCCTTTAACAGCGCCTTGTCATTAAGGTAAAACAGGATCTGGCTTTCCTGGATAGACGCGATGTAGGGGAAATTTATGCTGGAGAACGCGTCATAGCTTTTGGTCCGCTCCTTTTTCCCCCGGGTTCCGGCGATCACCTTGCCATCGAAAACAATAGTTACCCCATGGGAATCATCGCAGGAGGCAAAGCGAAGGCTGTCCAGAAGATTGGACTTGGCATCCGTGATCTCCATGTCAATGGGCTTCTGGGAGCCGGTGATCACAATAGGCTTGGCCGAATTCTGAACCAGGTAGGAAAGAGCTGCCGCCGTGTAAGCCATGGTGTCCGTTCCGTGGCAGATAACAAAGCCGTCATAATCATGGTAGCGGCTTTCAATAGCCGAGGCCATGGAAAGCCAGTGCTTTGGCTGAATGTTTGTGCTGTCAAGATTGAAAAGCTGTAAAGCGTCCGTCTCGCAGAAATCGCGGGCAGAGGGAACATAGGATAGCAGCTCGTCAGAGGAGATCAGAGGCTTTAAGCCCGCGTCGCTGCGCTTGGAAGCAATGGTGCCTCCGGTTGCGATCAAGAGGATTCGTTTCATAAAGTTTACCATTCCTTTTTTATTTAGTGAGGATAAAAGGTCTTTGTGTATTTGCAAAAGGGTGTGTTGGCATTGCAATATTACGTATAAACAATATCATAAATCTCAAGAATTGGCTACTATCATCATTGACGGATTATTTAAAAAAAGGTAAGATAGTTTATGTTGGCTGGGCTTAAGGAAAACTTTGGATATCCAGCCTAATGCAGATAAAATTGATATATTGTTTAGTGAGCAAGGGGCGGGGGAGTCGTGATGCCAGGGAGGGAAGGGAGGCTGTGTGCCGTTCGAGTTCAGATATGCCAAGCATTCCGATGAGCCCGGACGGGACATCTCTCCTTCTCTGGCTGGCCTCGCGACAATCCCCGCCCCCCCTTTGCTCATTCAACAATACACCAATTTTATTATTTTGCCATTTTCTCTAAAAACCATCTTTTATAAAGGAGGCCCCCCTTATGACACCCAATATCCCCAAAGACCCAGTCATGCTCTTGAGCTATCTTAACACCCAGCTGAGAGACTTCTACCCAACCTTAGAAGAATGCTGCCGATCCCTAAACCTCTCTCAGGCTCAGATCGAGGAAACTCTCGCAGCCATAGACTATCACTATGACAACACAAAAAACAAGTTTGTTTAATCACCTGCATTTAAGGGAACCATACCTTCAAAACCGTTACCGCGAAAGGAAGGGGTGGAAATAATGGAAACTGTCATTGAACCGGTGCTCTGTATCTTGGGCCAGATCTTTTCCGTCTGGGGATGGATGATGGAGCATCTTGTGTACATTAACCTGATACTGTCTGTGGTTATCGTGTTCTTTCAGAGAAGGGACCCAAAGGCAGTGTGGACATGGCTGCTTGCCCTGTACTTTGTGCCTATTTTCGGTTTCTTTTTATACCTTCTTTTGTGCCAGGACTATCATAAAAATAAGATGTTCCGGGTCAAGGAGGTGGAGGACCGTCTGTGGTATTCCGTGAAATCTCAGGAGGAGGCCATTTTAAACCGAGATGTGTGGCTTACGGACCCGGAATACCATGAATATGAAAAGCTGGCAAAGTACAATCTGGAGACATCCGGCGCTGTTCTCACAGGAGATAACCAGGTGGAGATCTTCACTGACGGCGTGGAAAAATTTGACGACTTGACAGAGGAGATGAGAAAGGCCAGGCAGTACATCCACATCCAGTATTATATCATCAAAAACGACGAGGTATTCAGAACCATGATCCCTGTGCTGAAGGAAAAGGTAAGCCAGGGGGTGGAGGTTCGGATCCTTTACGACGGCATGGGCGGCAGATTTATGCCGAAGCGGGTGTGGAAGGATCTGAAAGAAAGCGGCATTTTGGTGAAAGAATTTTTTCCGGCATTTCTCGGACGGCTCCAACTGCGGGTCAATTACCGCAATCACAGAAAGATCGTGGTGATCGACGGCAAAGTGGGGTATGTAGGCGGCTTCAATATCGGGCGGGAGTACATTTCCAAAGACAAAAAGTTCGGATATTGGAGGGATACCCATCTAAAGATCCGGGGGAGCGCGGTTTACAGTCTGCAGATCCGGTTTGCCCTTGACTGGAATTACGCGGCAGGGGAGAACCTGTTTAAAAATGGGTGGTATTTCGGCCTGGATCAGTCGGAAAAAGATAAGGAAAAAGAGCAGGCGGGCGGCGGTCAGGGGAAAAACGTGGTCCAGATCATCAGCAGCGGCCCGGACGCCAGCAACCGGCAGATCCGCAACAATTATCTGCACCTGTTTCAGGAGGCAAAGGACCATATCTACATCCAGACTCCCTATTTTGTGCCTGACGACGCTGTTTTGTCGGCCCTTAAGATGGCGGCGGAGTCCGGGGTGGATGTGCGGCTGATGATCCCCTGCAAGCCGGACCATCCCTTTGTGTACTGGGCCTCCTACTCCTATGTAGGGGACCTTCTGGCGGTAGGGGCCAGGTGCTATGTCTATGAGAACGGGTTTCTCCACGCCAAGGCGGTGATGGCGGACGGCCTTGTGTGCAGCTGCGGGACAGCCAACATGGACATCCGAAGCTTTGAGCTGAACTTTGAGGTCAATGCCACCATCTTTGATCAGGAGACAACAAGGCGGATGGAGGAGGCCTTTCTCGACGACCTGGAGCATCACTGTCAGGAAGTGACAAAGGAGCGGTATGGGAAGCGGAATATGTGGATCCGCGTGAAAGAGCAGTGCAGCAGGCTTTTATCCCCATTATTGTAATTAGCACATCGCTGCATCAGGTATAAAGTTCGTTTGGCCTGCGCATACTGTCTCCATGAAAACGCAAAAAAAGATAAAGGAATTCAGTAAAAATTTTTTAAAATGCGGGGTTGCCGGATGGTGCCTGGAAGTGATCTTTACCTCCGTAGGTTCCATAGCGGCTCATGACTGGCGGCTTATGGGAAACACCTCCCTCCTTATGTTTCCCATCTACGGCCTGGGAGCCTTTCTTACTCCCATCGGCCGGGTGGTGGACCGCTGGCTCCAGGTGACTCCAGGAGAAGTGCTGGCGGTTACAGACCGCCTGGTGCGCCATGGGATGCTGTATATGGTCATCATCTTTGTGGCGGAATACCTCTTTGGCGCGCTGTTAAAGGCAGGAGGCGTGTGTCCCTGGGACTACAGCGGACTTCACTCCAACATCGACGGATTGATCCGTCTGGACTTTGCTCCCCTGTGGTTTATGACAGGACTTTTATTTGAACAAATTACAAAAAAGAAAGGCGCTTAGACTTGTATTTGCGCCTTTCTTTTTATATAATGAAAAGATGAAAAGAGGGAGAATATTATGCTGAAATTTATTCTAGTTGCGTCCATGGTAATCTTGTTTTTGATCTTCAGTATTCCCATTCTCATCATCGAGAAACAGATTGGGAAGACAGACCCGGAAAAGAAGGGCAGACACAGCCTGGCCATTGTCCGTTTCATGTTCCGCCTTATCCTTAAAGTGGCCGGAGTACATATTACGGTAAAAGGCATAGAAAATATCCCCAAAGACCAGCCGGTGCTCTATGTGGGCAATCACAGAAGCTATTTTGATATTCTGGTAGGGTACACTACCGTGCCGACACCTCTGGGCTTTATGGCGAAAAAGGAGATGGAAAAGATCCCCCTTTTGTCCAACTGGATGAGGAATGTAAACTGCCTGTTTTTAGACCGGGAGAATATCAGAGAAGGGCTTAAGGCTATACTGGAAGGCGTTTCCAAAGTCAAGAGCGGGATCTCTATCTGGATCTTTCCCGAGGGCACCAGAAATGACGCGGACGATTACCTGGAGCTGATGCCCTTTAAAGAAGGCAGTTTAAAGATCGCCGAGAAGACGGGATGTCCGGTGATCCCTGTGGCGATTACCGGGACAGCGGAAGTGTATGAGGCTCATTTTCCAAGGATGAAGTCTTCCCAGGTGACCATCCAGTTTGGAAAACCGTTTATTATAAAAGGGCTGGAGCCGGAGAAGAAGAAGTTTGTGGGAGCTCACACCAGGGAATTGATCTGCGATATGCTGGTGGAGGAGAAACGATTGAGGGAGGAAGCCAGAGAAGATGGACTTGTCAAAGATCAGAGACCAGCTGGATGTAATTGACGCGGAGATTGTCCGGCTGTTTGAGGAGAGAATGAGACTGGTAGGTGAAGTGGCGGAATTTAAGATCGAGACAGGAAAGCAGGTTTTTGACAAAGAAAGGGAGCAGGCAAAGATCGCCGCGGTGCGGAAGCTGGCCCACGGGGAGTTTCATGAGCAGGCGGTGGAGGAGCTGTTTACCCAGCTTATGACCATCAGCCGCCGGTATCAGTACCGCCTTTTGGAGGAGAACGGAAGAAAGGCAGACCTGGGCTTTCGGCAGGTGGACGCCATCCCCACCCAGGGGGCGAGGGTGGTGTACCAGGGCGTGGAGGGAGCCTACAGCCATGAAGCGGCCCTGGCCTATTTTGGGGAATCTGCGGATGTCCGCCATGTGAAGACATGGGAGGACGCCATGGAGGCGGTGGAGTCCGGGAGCGCGGACTATGCCGTGATACCGATTGAGAACTCCTCGGCAGGGGCGGTCCGGGACAATTATGACCTGATGCTGCGCCATGACAATGTGATCGTGGCGGAAATTTGTATCCCGGTTGACCACATGCTCCTGGGACTGCCCGGAGCGTCTCTTGACGACATCCGGACCGTGTACTCCCACCCCCAGGCTCTGATGCAGTCCAGTCGATATCTGAACGCCCATTCCCAGTGGCGGCAGATTAGCGTGGAGAACACGGCGGTGGCAGCTAAAAAGATCATCAGCGACCAGGATAAGACCCAGGCGGCAGTGGCCAGCCGGGCAGCGGGGAGGCTGTACGGGCTGGAAGCCCTGGCAGAGGGGATCAACCATAATAAACAGAATGCCACCCGGTTCATCATTCTCGCGAAAGACCATATGTACCGCAGGGACGCGGGAAAAGTTACCATCTGCTTTGAACTTCCCCACAAAAGCGGAACCCTGTACAATATGCTGGGCAATCTCATTTACAATGGGGTCAACATGAGGATGATCGAATCCCGCCCCATACTGGGCAGGAACTGGGAGTATCGGTTCTTTGTGGATGTGGAGGGCAATTTAAGCGACACCGCTATCCAGAACGCCTTAAGAAGCGTTTCGGAGGAGGCGGCCAACATGAGGATTTTAGGCAATTATTAGAGGACGGAGATGTAGTTATGGACACAAGACAATTAATCCTATACCGCGATCTTAAAGATCAGTCCCTTTTCGACGGCATGACCAGTCTTCTTACCAATGACGGGCAGCAGGATGAGGGGGCCGGCCCTAATTCTTACATTTTGGCCAGTCAGCTGATCCGGCTGGCGGCGGATTATGGGTTTGAGGGCAATCTGTGGCATTGTTTCCTGGCGTTTGTCCTTGCCAGCCATGAGAACGCGTACAGTATCTCCTGTGAGATCCGTGGAGATCAGGGAGGAACCTTGTCCAGGCTGGCGAGACAGGATCTGGTGGTGATACAGGAGCTGTACAGAAAAGATATCAGATGTCTGGATGAGTGTTTGGGCCAGGCTCCGGTGTGGCATGAGCTGGCGGACTACAGGCCTGCGGACACCGGAAGCCGGATCTTTAACAAGAGGATCCGGGACAGGATCATAGAGCTTTCCAGGGCATTGGAGGCGGCAGACGATACCGAGGCGTTTCAGCGTGAAGTGGCAGGGTTTTACCGGGAGTTCGGCGTTGGAAAGTACGGCCTTAACAAGGCGTTTCGCATTGAGGACGACCGCCACAGGGCTTCCATCGAGCCGGTGGTCAATGTGGAACATGTGTACCTGGACGATATCGTAGGGTATGAGATGCAGAAGAAAAAGCTGACAGAGAACACGGAAAGCTTTATTGAGGGCAGAGCCGCCAACAATGTGCTGCTGTTCGGCGACGCCGGCACAGGGAAATCCTCCTGCATCAAGGCTATATTAAACGAGTATTATGACCGGGGGCTGCGGATCATTGAGGTTTACAAGCACCAGTTCCACGCCCTTTCGTCCATATTGGAGCAGATACAGGACAGAAATTACAAGTTTATCGTGTACATGGATGATCTGTCATTTGAGGAGAGCGAGCTGGAATATAAATATCTGAAAGCCATTATCGAAGGCGGTCTCGGGCGAAAGCCGAAAAATGTGCTGATCTACGCCACATCGAACCGCAGGCATCTGATCCGGGAGAAGTTCAGCGACAAGAGGGAGCTGGATGACGAGCTCCATGTCAATGACACGGTGCAGGAAAAGCTTTCTCTGGTGGCCAGGTTTGGAGTGACCATTTATTTCGGGTCGCCGGACAAGAGGGAGTTTCAGAATATCGTGAAAGTCCTGGCAGAGCGCCATGGGATCCATATGGATCTGGAGGAGCTGTACCAGGAGGCCAACAAGTGGGAGCTGACCCACGGAGGGCTGTCAGGAAGGACGGCGGCGCAGTTTATCACGTATCTGTTGGGGAAGGGCGTGTAACCGCGGTTGACGATAAATTTAAGAACCAAGAGGGGAGGAGTAAGGTATGGCGGCACAATTATTTGCGGCCATTGACGTAGGTTCTTTTAAGCTGGAGCTGGGGATCTACGAGATTACGGCCAAAAACGGCCTGCGGCAGATCGACCATCTGCGGCACGTGATCGCTTTGGGGAAAAATACTTACAGCACGGGAAAGATCAGCTATGAGCTCATAGACGAGATGTGCAGGATCCTGGAAGAGTTTGTGAAGGTGATGAAAAGCTACCAGGTGTCTGACTACAGGGCCTACGCCACCACGGCTATGCGCCTGGCTAAGAACAATCAGATCATTCTGGAGCAGATCCGGGTGAGGACAGGGATCTCTGTTAAAGTCCTAAGCAATTCCGAACAGAGACTTTTGACTTACAAGGCCATTGCCATGAAGGAGTCGGAATTTCAGAAGATCATACAAAAAGGGACTGCTATTGTGGATGTGAGCTTTGGCAGTATGCAGATCTCCCTGTTTGACAAAGACAGTCTGGTTTCCACTCAAAACCTGCCTCTGGGGGTTATGGCTATAGGCACGATCCTGTCCAAGATCCCGGTTCACAGCTGGATGCAGCGCTCCATCATAGAGGAAGTGGTTGACAAGGAACTGGGAACTTACAAGAAGATGTACCTGAAAGACCGGGATCTGAAAAACCGGGGGATCAAAAACCTGATCGCCATCGGGGAGCTGGTGCTGTATCTGGCAAGGGATGAGGTGGATTATGTGGCCTCCTACAGAGGGAAGAACACCGCGCTGACAGCCGGCGAGTCCCAGGGGACCTGGATGGGCGCCACGGACCGGGTCAGCGCGGAGGATTTTATGGCCTACGCGGACCGACTCTGTCAGATGTCCCAGGATCAGATCGAGGAGCGGTTTGGAGTCAACGCGGGATATGCCACGCTGCTTATGCCGGCGGCCATCATCTTCCGCAAGGTGGTGGAGATGACCGGGGCGGAGATGATCTGGATACCGGGGATCCGCATGTGCGACGGTATTGCGTCGGAGTATGCCCAGAGCATTAAGAAACTGAATTTTTCCCACAGCTTTGACGACGACATTACGTTTGCGGCCCGCAATATGGCAAAGAGATACCGCTGCGGCGGCAGTCATGCTCAGTGTGTGGAGAAGCTGGCTCTTGAACTGTTTGACGTGATGAAAAAGCATCATGGTTTAAGTTCCAGGGAGCGGCTGCTTTTGCAGATCGCCGCCATCCTTCACGGCTGCGGCAAATTTATCAGCACCAGAAATACAGGGGACTGCGCTTATAACATCATTATGGCCACGGAGATCATCGGTCTGTCCCATGAGGAGAGGAAGCTGGTGGCCAATGTGGTCCGCTGCTATGGCCAGGAATTTGACTATGACGACGACGACACCAGAGTGGCCAAGCTGACGGCCCTTCTGCGCATGGCCAATGGACTTGACAGAAGCCATAAGCAGAAAATGGAGAACTGCCGCATGGCCATGAAGGGCGGGGAACTGGTTATAACCACGGACTATGACGGCGATATAAGCCTGGAACTTTTTGCGGTAAGCTTCTGTGAGGGATTCTTTGAAGAGATTTTCGGTATAAAACCGGTGCTGAAAAAGAAAAGGAGGGGTTAAGTCGTGGCGGAGATAGATTCACGATATATGAAGTATGAAAATTATGTTAACCGGGAACTGAGCTGGCTGGAATTTGATCACAGGATCCTGGAGGAGGCCAGGGATAAGACCCTTCCTCTTTTTGAGCGGCTGAAGTTTTTAAGCATCACCGCGTCCAACCTGGACGAGTTTTTTATGGTCAGAGTGGCTTCCCTGAAAGATATGGTACACGCAGGGTATGTCAAGCCGGATCTGGCGGGATTAAAGCCGGAGGAGCAGCTGCGGAAAATAGAGGAAAAGACCCATGAGCTGGTATCTCTCCAGTATTCTACTTACAACCGTTCCCTTCTTCCGGCCTTAAAGCAGAACGGTCTTCGGATCGTGGCCAGGCACGAGGAACTGACAGAGGAGGAGGCAGGGTTTGTAGATGAGTATTTCAGGTCCAACGTGTACCCGGTCCTGACCCCAATGGCAGTGGACTCATCCCGTCCGTTCCCTCTGATTTACAATAAATCCCTGAACATCGCGGCCCTTATTAAGGAGAAGGAAAAGCCGGATCAGCTGGATTTTGCCATGGTCCAGGTTCCAAGCGTTCTGCCCAGGATCGTGGAGATCCCGTCCGCGGGGGAGCGGGTGGTGATCCTTCTGGAGGAGATCATCGAGCGGAATATTTCCAGCCTGTTTGTGAAACATGAGGTTCTGGACGCCCATCCTTTCCGGATCATGCGAAACGCGGATCTGACCATTGACGAGGAAGAGGCGGAGGATCTGTTAAAGGAGATTGAGAAGCAGCTGAAAAAGCGCCGGTGGGGCGAGGCGATCCGGCTGGAGATCGAGGAAAATGCGGACAAACGGCTGCTAAAGCGGCTGAAAAAGGAACTGGACGTCCATTCCGGAGACATTTTCGCTATCAACGGCCCTCTGGATCTGACATTCCTTATGAAAATGTACGGGATCGAAGGGTTTGACCATCTGAAAGCACCCAGATACAAGCCACAGCCCAACCCTGCGTTTATGAATGAGGACGATATTTTTACCAATATCCGCAAAGGCGATATTCTCCTGCATCACCCATACGAATCCTTTGATCCGGTGGTGGACTTTGTGAAGACCGCGGCCAGGGATCCCCAGGTTCTGGCCATCAAGCAGACTCTGTACCGGGTCAGCGGCAATTCGCCGATTGTGGCGGCGCTGGCGGAGGCGGCTGACAAGGGCAAGCAGGTGTTTGTGCTGGTGGAGCTTAAGGCGCGGTTTGACGAGGAGAACAACATCAACTGGGCAAAGACTCTGGAGAAAGCCGGATGCCACGTGATCTATGGACTGCTGGGCTTAAAGACCCACTCCAAGATCACTCTGGTGGTCCGGCGGGAGGAGGACGGGATCCGGCGCTATGTCCATCTGGGCACAGGCAATTACAACGATTCCACGGCAAAGCTGTACACAGACTGCGGCATCCTTACCTGCCACCCTCAGATCGGGGAGGACGCCACGGCGGTGTTTAATATGATGTCCGGTTATTCGGAACCCCTTCACTGGAATCAGCTGGTGGTAGCTCCCATCTGGCTGAGAAAGCGGTTTTTAAGGATGATAAGGCGGGAGACGGACCACGCGAAGGCGGGAAGAAGCGCGAAGATCATTGCCAAGGTCAATTCTTTGTGTGACAGGGATATTATCGCGGCCCTCTATGAGGCTTCCTGCGCAGGGGTGAAGATCCAGCTGATCGTCAGGGGGATCTGCTGTCTGAGGGCAGGCGTCCCCGGACTTAGCGAGAATATTGAGGTGCGCTCCATTGTGGGCAATTTCCTGGAGCATATCCGGATCTTCTATTTCGAAAACGACGAGGCTCCGGAAGTGTACATGGGAAGCGCGGACTGGATGCCCAGGAATTTAGACCGCCGGGTGGAGATCGTGTTCCCAGTGCTGGACGAAAAGCTGAAGGAAAAGGCCATCCACATCCTCCAGGTTCAGCTGGACGACAATGTAAAAGCCCATGTTCTGCAGCCCGACGGAAGCTACGCCAAGATCAACCGAAGGGGCAAATCCCCGGTGTGCGCTCAGGAACAGTTCTGCCAGGAGGCCCTGGATGCGGTGAAGAGACAGAACGCCATGGAGGAGCCGGAGGATAAGAGAGTGTTTATCCCGGTGGAGGGCGAGACGGAGTAAAAAAGAAAACGACAGGGAATCTCCGCCAGTTTGACAGAGATTCCCTTGTGTTTTTTTAATGAAAAAGTAAGGCAAAATCCTCTCTTCTGTGGTATGATGGATACGATAAAACGTAATGCAAGGAGGAAACCCCATGTCACAGATCAGTATTCTGGTAGTAGATGATGAGAACGAGATCGCGGATCTGGTAGAGATCTATCTGGTCAGCGACGGATATAGAGTGTTTAAGGCAGCCAACGCCCAGGATGGGTTAAACATCCTGGAGAAGGAAGAGATCCATCTGGTCCTTCTGGATATTATGATGCCGGGGATGGACGGCCTGGAGATGTGCAGGAAGATAAGGGAGACCAACAACATCCCCATTATCATGCTGAGCGCCCGCTCCACGGACCTTGACAAGATCTTAGGGCTTGGGACCGGGGCCGACGATTATGTGGTGAAGCCGTTTAATCCTCTGGAGCTGACAGCCAGGGTCAAGTCCCAGCTGCGCCGCTACACCCAGCTAAATCCAAACAGCACCGCAAAGGAAGAGGATAAAAACGAGATCTCCATCAAAGGCCTGGTGATCAATAAAGATAATCATAAGGTGATGGTGTACGGCGAGGAGATAAAGCTGACTCCTATTGAGTTTGACATTCTGTATCTTTTGGCCTCCAACCCGGGCAAGGTGTTCAGCACGGACGAGATCTTCGAGAAAGTGTGGAATGAGAAGGTTTATGAGGCCAACAATACGGTCATGGTACATATCCGGCGTCTTAGGGGTAAGATGAAAGAAGATACCAGGCAGAACAAGATCATTACCACAGTGTGGGGGGTAGGATACAAAATTGAAAAATGATATGAGCCGCCGGTTTCATACAAGGGTTATTACCAACATCATATTCAGCGCCATGTTCGCCTGTCTGGTGGATCTGTTTTTGGTGACGAATCTTACTATGCTGGGAGAGTACGCGGTGGCCCAGGGGAAAGAGGGTTCTCTGCAGGCGGTCTTCTACCACCCGGGGCCTGTCATTACCCTTCTGTACGTGCTGGCCGGGATCGCCACGTTTTCCGCGGCGTTCGTTGTGCTGCAGAAGAAATCTATGGATTATATCACCAAGCTTTCCACTGCCATTCAGAATATTTCAGAGGGAGACTTAAATACCACGGTGGAGGTGGTGGGGGACGATGAGTTCTCCGCCATGGCGGCCAACCTAAACAAGATGGTGGAGGACATCCGCAGGCTGATGGACAAAGAGCGGGAGTCGGAGCGGACGAAAAATGAGCTGATCACCAATATCGCCCATGACCTGCGGACTCCCCTTACATCTATCATCGGATATCTGGAGTTGCTTTCCGCTCCCACCAGCAGCATGTCTCCGGAGATGGAGAAAAAGTATATCAACATCACCTATACCAAGGCAAAACGGCTGGAGAAGCTGATCGAGGATCTGTTTGGATTTACCAAGCTGAACTACGGCAAGGTGTCTATGAAGGTGACAAAGGTGGACATCGTAAAGCTGTTAAGCCAGCTTCTGGAGGAATTTTATCCTAATTTTATGGATAAAGACCTGGCCTATGAATTGCAGAGCAATGTTCCGGCAAAGATGATTAACGCGGACGGCAATCTGCTGGCCAGGCTGTTTGACAATCTGATCAACAATGCCATCAAATATGGGGCGGAGGGAAAGCGGATCGTGGTGAAGATCCACGCCACGGAGAGTATTGTGACCGTTTCCGTGACAAACTATGGGTATGTGATACCGAAAGAAGAGCTGCCCCTTCTGTTTGAGAAGTTTTACAGGGTGGAGCAGTCCCGTTCATCCAATACGGGAGGCACCGGATTGGGACTGGCCATTGCCAGAAATATCGTAGATATGCACGGAGGGACGATCGGGGTCACCAGCGATCTGAATGGGACCGTGTTTACTGTCAGGCTCTTGGTAGATTTTGATATAAACAAAGAAAATTTCGGGAACCCGGGGGACAGACATGAATATTAAGAGGAGATTGCTTACAGGGCCGCTGGTAATTGTGCTGGCCCTTTTGGCTGTTCAGGTATCCTGGGCGGCAGAAAGCTATGGCGGGACAGGCAGCCAGGCGGGCTCGGGCATTGTCCTGGAGGCGGAGTACGGCCATGAGGGGGCGGCAAAAGGCGGGAGGTACGTGCCGCTGGATGTCCGGATCTTCAACCAGGAGAGTACCGGGCTGGAGGGAAGCCTTCAGATCCTGGTGATGGAGTCTGACTATGAGGTGTACCGGTATGATTACCCGGTTTTTGTGGAGGCGGGGCAGGAACAGGAGAGGCATCTGTACATCCCTATGGGGAATCGGTCGGACCAGTTGTTTATTACCGTCGCGGATACAGAGGGGCAGCAGATCGCCCATAAGCGGCTGCAGCTGGATTTTAGCCTGGATGTGCCGGAACTGTTTGTAGGCATTTTAAGCGATACCCCGGAGGCCCTTGGAGGCTGGGACCGGGTGGGCGTCAATTACGGTATGCTCCGCACAAAGACCATGTTCTTTGACACCATAAATTTCCCCCAGGATAAGCTGGGGCTGGATATGATCGATGTGATGCTCATTACGGATTTCCGCATCCGGGATCTGTCGGAGGAGCAGAGCCAGGTTCTGATCGAGTGGGTGCGAAGCGGCGGCGTGATGATACTGGGGACCGGGGCCAGGGTGGACGACACTCTGGGCCGGTTCGCCCCGGAGCTTTTGGAGGAGATGTATGAGGAGCCGGAGTACCACCGCATTGATATGAGAGGGCATTATACCCAGGAAGCGCCGGGGGCTACGGTTTTTGAGATCCCCTGCGTGGAATTTTCCCTGTCCGGGGGCAACATCATACTGGCAGATGAGTCCCGGACGTTTTTAAGCGCGGTGACGTACCGGAGAGGGATCGTGGCTGTAGCTGCTTACGATTTTGTGGATATCGGAGGGTTCTGCCGTGAGAATCCCTCCTACCTTGATAAGCTCCTTACAGGCGTCTTGGGAGAGAAGCGGATCACATCCCTGGCGGAATCGGTTTACAGCGGTAATTCCGGACAGTATTGGGCTGTAAGGGATATGCTGAACTCAGGCAATGTAAAGTGGCTGCCCAACATGGGACTTTACACCATGGAGATCGTTATTTACGTATTTCTGGCTGGGGTGGGACTGTATGTGTTCTTAAAACAGAGGGACCTGACCGAGTATTATATGGGCGGAGTTATGGCATTGTCGGTGCTGTTTACGGTGATCATCTGGCTGATGGGTAGCAGGACCCGGTTTAAGGACACATTTTATACCTATGCCCGATTTCTGGAGGTTAACTATGACACCATCAGCGATACGGCGTATCTGAATATTCAGGCTCCCTACAACAAGCCTTACGAGTCCCATCTGGCCCCGGGATACTGGGTAAAGCCTGTGACTCAAAATAATTACGGCTCCGGGACAGGGGGAACGAGACGTCAGTTTACGGGGATGGAGGATTACGCCATAAGGGCTGACTACCGCCAGGAGGAGACTCTGGTGGAGATCCGGGACGTGCCGGCGTTTGACGCGAGATATTTTCAGATGCATAAAGTAAAAGCCAACCATAACGGCATTGGGTTTGAAGGCGACATTGAGGTTGACCAGGGGAAATATACGGGAACCATTACCAGCCATTTTAAGGAAACCCTGGAAAACTGCGCGGTGCTCCTCTATGGCAAGCTGATTTATCTGGGAGATATGGAGCCGGAGGTTCCCTACTCTCTGGATGGCCTACAGGTTTTGACCTACCCTTTAAACCACTCTTATCAGGTGGCCGCCTATCTTTCAGGCCAGGACGAATTTGAGAAGGCGGATATAAATAATGACGCGTACCTGGAAGCTGTGGCCAAGACCAATGCCCTGACCTTTTATCTGGACAATTTTATGCCGGACTACTCGCCAAACGCCAAAATCATAGGCGTATTCAGCCATAAGGGGGAGAGCGAGACCTACCTTTTGAACAGCGGGACGGCTTCGGGCAAGACCGTGGCGTCCGGGGATATCAGCGTGTATTCCAGCGAGGACGAGGTAAGATACCGCTCCGGGCTGATAAAAAAGCCCCAGGTATTAGGGGGAAGCTATGATGTTGCCGGCAACATGCTGTACGGAGGGGATCCGGTAACGCTGGAGTATGCCCTGGGCAATGATGTGCGGATCGAGAAGCTTATGTTTCGGCAGGTATCTCCGGTATTTACCCAGGGAGGTTCGGTCCATGATCTGAACCTGTTTGCCGGAAATATGTATTTCTATAATCACAGCACGGGAAAATTTGACCTGATGGATTCCATGAAAGCGGTATACGAGGAAAATGAGCTGACGCCCTATCTGTCACCGGGCAACACTCTTACAGTGAAATATGTGTATGAAGATATGACGGATTACAGCCTGAACGTGCTGCTTCCTATGGTGGAACTTGTAGGGAGGGAATACTGATGCTGAAAGTGGAAGGCCTGAAGAAAATGTACGGCCGCATGGCTGCCCTGGACGGTCTGTGCATGCATGTAAAGAAAGGGGCTCTTTACGGATTTGTAGGCCCCAACGGGGCGGGAAAGACCACCACCATCAAGATCCTGACAGGGCTTTTGCTCCCTGATGGAGGGACTGTGATCGTGGATGGTTTGGACGCCATGAAAGATCCGGGAAAGGTTATGGAAAAGATCGGGTACGTGCCGGATTTTTTCGGCGTTTACGACAATCTTAAAGTGTGGGAGTACATGGAGCTGTTTTCCGCCTGCGGCGGCCTTTATGGGTTAAATGCCAGGAAGCGGTCCCGGGATCTGCTGGAGCAGGTGGGGCTGGGGGAAAAGACGGAGTATTATGTGGACGGTTTGTCCCGGGGCATGAAACAGCGTCTGTGTCTGGCAAGGGCCCTTATTCACAATCCGCCGATCCTTGTCATGGATGAGCCTACGTCAGGGCTGGACCCAGGTACCCGGTATGAGTTTAAGGAGATTTTAAAAGACTTGAGGGAGCAGGGAAAAACGGTGGTCATCAGTTCTCATATCCTGTCAGAGCTGTCGGAAGTCTGCACGGATATCGGGATCGTGGAACAGGGAAAGATGGTGGTGGAGGGATCTATAGATGATATCCTGAACCAGATCAATGTAAGGAGCCCTCTGCTCATTACGGTGTGCCGCAATAAGGAGCAGGCCCTGAACCTTCTCCGCGCCCATCCGTACGTGGAGACCATCGCCATACGCCAAAATGATATTATGGTTGGGTTTACAGGTGAGCAGGAGGATGAGGCGATGCTCTTAAAACAGCTTATTGAGGCAGGGGTTTTGGTGGGCGGGTTTGTGCGGGAGAGAGGCAACCTGGAATCCGTGTTCCTGCAGATCATCAACCATGAGGAAGGGATGGTGCTCATCAGTGAAAATTAATCCGATCTACTGGCAGGAAGTCAGAGTCAGTTCCAGGTCTTTCAGGCTTCCCCTTATTGTTTTTCTGTGCGATACGATCATGGCTCTGGCGGCTCTTTTGAATATGTACTCCATGGTCACCCAGGCGAAGGCCACTGCGGAGATCCAGTATGCCAGTTTTCTCAACCTGTATGTGCTGGTGGCGTGTATTGAGTTTGTTATGATCCTGCTTATCGTTCCGGCGCTTACGTCGGGAAGCATCAGCGGGGAGAGGGAGAGACAGACCCTGAACCTGCTTTTAACTACCCGCATGACGCCTGCGGATATTGTGGTGGGCAAATTGATGGCAAGCCTTTCTACCATGATCCTGCTTATTGTATCTGGCTTTCCGGTGCTGGCCCTGGTGTTTATCTACGGCGGTGTGACGGTAAAGGATATTGTCCTGTTGCTGCTTACGTTTGTGTCAACGGCGGTGCTGTCTGGAAGCGTAGGGATCTGCTGTTCCTCGGTGTTCAAAAAATCTACCATTGCCACGGTAGTCAGCTACTGCGTTATGGCGGCTCTGGTTTTGGGGACCGCTGCCGCGGCCAGGGCTGCCGCTGCTTCCGGCCCTTCTTTTTCAGACTGGCTGCTGCTTGTGAATCCGGCTGCGCCTTTTGGCGCGGTTATGGGGAAACAGATGGGCAGCGCCCGGCGGCTTTCCGTGTTTGAGACCTGGACGGGCGGTTCTTTTCAGAGGCTTACGGCAGGGGGCTGGCTGTGGCTCAGTCTTGTGGTACAGCTTTTGCTTGCGGGCGTTTGCCTGTACACAGCCATCAGCCAGGTGAATCCCAGGAGGAAACGAAGATGGAAATATTAAGGGCGCTTGCCGGGGCTCCGGGACTGGCGGCGGGCATTCTTTTGCTGGCAGGCGGGGCTTTTGCCTGGTTTCGGATCCGGAGACAGGTCCGCATGATATCAAAAGCCATGTTTGGAACGCCTTCTCTTTCAGAGGGGCTGGAGCGGCAGGCGGATGTCCTGGCAGAGACTCCCAAATCCGTATCCGGCATGACAAAGCTGTGCCTGCCTCAGATCGAGGCAGATTTTCCGGAATTTCACTGGCCTCAGTGGCGCCAGATGTGCGAGAATATGCTGAAAGCCTATCTGGCGGCATTAAGTTCCCAGGATCTTGCGGCGCTGACAGGCAAAGACGGGGCGGCTTCGGAGGAGCTAAGGAAGCAGGTGGAGCTTCGGATCCAGGATCAGAGGCGCAGGGGAGTTGGGGAAAGCTATCGGCAGGTAAAGATCCATCAGACGGAGATCGCCAGATATCAGAAAGAAGCGGGGATGTGCATTATAAAAGTACAGTCCGCGGTGGAGTATTATTATGAGGAGACCGGGCCCGAGGGCGAAGGATCCTCAACCCCAAAGAAAAGTTCCGGCAGGCGGTCCAAAAAGGCAGAGGATCAGCCGAAAAACCGCAAAACCCAGACCAGATACAATATGGAGCTGATCTACATACAGGATCTTTCAAAGATACAGGATCTGGCAACCGCCGTGGGCGTTACCTGCCCTAACTGCGGGGCGCCGATCACCCGCCTGGGAAGCAAGTTCTGCGAGTATTGCGGCACAGGCGTTACGCCGGTTGACACGAGGGTATGGAAGCTGCACCGGGTTGAAGGCGAAAATCATTGATTTTGGAACCCGAAAAAGGTATACTTTAAGAAAAGAAAGGCGAAGTTGAGGAGGGATCAACATTATGGGAATTATAAAAGCAATAGGCGCGGCCATCGGAGGCTCTTTAGCAGATCAGTGGCTGGAGGTCATAGAGGCCGGGGAGATGGGAGATCAGACCGTTTTTACAACCGGGGTGAAGATCCGAAAAGGCTCTAACACAAAAGGAACGGTTGACACGGTTTCCAATGGTTCCGTGATCCATGTTTACCCGAACCAGTTTATGATGCTGTTAGATGGGGGCAAAGTGGTGGATTACACGGCGGAGGAAGGGTATTACACAGTTAACAATTCTTCCTTACCCTCCCTGTTTAACGGGCAGTTCGGGGATACGCTAAAAGAATCTTATCAGCGCGTCAAATATGGGGGGAGCACGCCCACGGCTCAGAAGGTATTTTTTATCAACCTTCAGGAGATCAAGGGGATCAAGTTCGGCACCCGCAACCCGATCAATTATTTCGATCTGTTTTATAACGCGGAGCTTTTTTTGAGGGCTCACGGAACTTACTCCATAAAAGTGACGGACCCCTTAAAATTCTATGGGGAGGCGATTCCCAAAAACCGTACGAAGGTGGACATCCAGAGTATTAATGAGCAGTATTTAAGCGAGTTTTTGGAAGCTCTTCAGTCCTCCATTAACCAGATGTCCGCGGACGGCATCCGGATCTCCTATGTGGCTTCTAAAGGGAGGGAGCTGGGCAGGTATATGTCCAATGTCCTGGACGAAGACTGGAAACAGATGCGGGGTATGGAGATTCAGTCTGTGGGGATCGCCAGCATCTCCTATGACGAGGAATCCCAGAAGCTGATCAACATGCGCAATCAGGGCGCTATGCTGAGCGACCCTTCGGTCAGGGAAGGGTATGTCCAGGGCGCCATTGCCAGAGGAATGGAAGCGGCAGGTTCCAACGCCAACGGAGCCATGGCCGGTTTTATGGGCATGGGAGTGGGCATGAATACAGCCGGCGGGTATATGGCAGGGGCGTCTAATATGAACTTTCAGCAGATGCAGATGAACCAGGGAGCCATGGGATATGGCCAGCAGCCTACAGCCGCAGGCGGGTACGGCCAGCAGCCCGGATCTGCGGCAGGAGGCGGGTACGGTCAGCAGCCTGCGGCGGGAGGCGGCTATGGTCAGCAGCAGCCGGCAGCGGGAAGCGGCAGTCAGCAGCCCGGTCCGGCAGCAGGGACATCCGGCCAGTCCCAGGCCTCCACAGGAGCGTGGACCTGCAGCTGCGGAAGCGTAAACACAGGGAAATTCTGCAGTGAGTGCGGCAGTCCCAGACCTGCTCCGGGGCCGTGGACCTGCAGCTGCGGGACTGTGAATACAGGGAAGTTCTGCAGCGAATGCGGAAAACCCAGACAATAAAGGGCGGAGGCCAAATCCATGGCAACAGTAAGTATAAAATGTCCTAATTGCGGCGGGGGGCTCCAGTTTGACCCCGCCGCTCAGAATTATGAATGTGAGTATTGTCTTTCCAGGTTTACTCAGGAGGAGTTAGAGCGGATCGCGCCGGAAGCAAAGCCCGGATCGGGGACGCAAAAGCCAGACAGTACACAAGCGGGGGAAGGGGCCGAAAAGGAAAAGACTGACAGTGATACAGGCGGGCAGGAGGGCGGGCAGCAGGCCGTGATATATACCTGCCCCAGCTGCGGGGCGGAGATCGTCACAGATGATACGACAGCGGCCTCATTCTGCTTTTACTGCCATAATCCGGTGATCCTTCAGGGGCGTCTCGAAGGAAAATACCATCCGGATTACGTGCTGCCATTTGCCATTGACAAGGAAAAGGCCACGGAGATTTTTCTCGGGTGGCTGAAAAAGAAGCGCTTCGTGCCCTCGGATTTTTACGCGCCGGAGCAGATCGAGAAAATGACAGGCGTATATTTCCCTTACTGGCTTTACAGCTGCCAGGTGGACGGAAAACTTGACGGTGAGGCTACCCGGCTTCGGGTGTGGCAGGCGGGTAATATACAGTATACGGAGACGCAGAAATACGATGTGTCCCGGGCGGGAACCATGGACATAGACCAGGTGCCCCGCAATGCCCTGAAAAAGGCGGACAAAAAGCTGGTGGAAGGTGTCATGCCTTTTGACACCAGGACCATTAAGCCGTTTTCTATGGGATTTTTGTCCGGATTTTTTGCGGAGAAGAGGGATATGGAGCGGGAGCAGTTTCAGGCGGAGGTGGAACAGGAAGTCAGAGGTTTTGCCGCGGACAGTTTAAAAAGCAGTATCGGCAGCTACAACAGCGTGAACATCAGGAATCATGAGGCCAGGATCCGGATGCCTAAGTGGGAGTACGCCCTGCTTCCTGTGTGGACTTTGACCTACAGGGAAGCAAAGACAGGGGATATCTACTATTTTGCCTGCAACGGACAGAGCGGGAAGGTCTGCGGAAAGCTGCCGGTGGACAAGAGAAAGCTTTGGATATTTTTTGGTGAGATCTTTGTGCCGCTTTTAGCCGTGCTTCTGGCAGTGGGGTATATCATATGAAAACAGAGACCAAGAGGAAGGGAAATGGAAAGGGGATCCTGGTATGGATCCTGGCAGTTGTGTGGTGTCTCGGTCTGGCCGGGACTGTGTACGGAGAAAGCGATATTGCCATAGAGGCCTTTGACGGAAAGCGGATCTTTGATATGGCGGGGCTTTTGGATAAGGCGTATGTGCAGGAAGCCAGAGAGGTGATCAGCCAGTATCAGGATACCTATCATCTGGATATTGTGGTGGTGACTACGGATGACGCCGAAGGAAAGACAGCAACGGCTTATGCAGATGATTTTTACGAGGAAGGCGGTTTCGGCCAGGGAAAGGGAAAGAACGGGATCCTGTTTCTCATTGATATGGATAACCGGGAATTGGTATTTTCCACTGACGGCGCGGCCATCCGGATCTTTACGGACCAGAGGATCGAGTCCATGCTGGACGGCGTATACGAGGGCGCTTCCCGGGAGGATTACAGGGCCAGCGTGGAGTCGTTTTTGAGGGACGTGGATCAATACTGCAAAGCCGGTATCCCGGGGAATCAATACAATTATAATACAGAGACCGGGGAGATCAGCGTATACAGAAGCATCCGATGGTATGAGGCTCTGCTTGCCATCGGCGTTTCCGCCTTTGTGGCAGGTACGGCCTGCCTGACCGTGAAGAGGCAGTACGATATGGAGGAGGATGAGCGGCAGGTTCAGAATCTGGCCATGGCTTACCGGGGCACGGCGCGGTTTGTCTATGATGATGAGAGCGACCGGCTTGTGAATAAGTTTGTCACCAGCAGGGTGATCCCGAGAAATACAGGCGGCGGAGGAGGGAGCGGAGGCCATTCCTCTTCGGGGCGCAGTTCTACGCACACGTCGTCAAGCGGGAGGAGCCATGGGGGCGGGAGCAGGAAGTTTTAGGGGGGCCAATACAAAAGAGAGTCGTATAAAATGTCTGATATCAAACAGAATTTGTCTGTGTGAAAAGGAGGCAGAAAATGAGCCGTATTATGCTGCCCATAGGAATTGAGCGTTTTAAAGAACTACGTGAAAAACAATGTTATTATGTGGATAAAACACATTTTATCGAGGAGTTGACAAGTGACACATTTAAAGTAATGTTGTTTACTCGTCCCCGACGTTTTGGAAAAACGCTTACTATGAGTATGTTAGCTGATTTTTTTGATATACGTATGGACAGCCAAAACCTTTTTAAGGGATTAGAAATTTCACAAAACCAATCTGTATGCGATCAATGGATGAACCAATGGCCAGTTCTCTTTTTAACAATGAAAAATATAGGAGGATTACATTTTGAGTCGGCATATGGTTCGTTGAAAGATATGATTTCAGATTTATGTATTGCTCATTCCTATTTGCTGAAAAGTGAATTGGTAGATCAAAGGGATAAAACAGCTTTTGAGAGATTGAAGGATTGTGAAGGAAGTGAGATAGAGACAAAAGGCTCGCTTTATACGATTACACGAATGATGAGTATGCACTTTGGTAAACCGGTAATTTTATTGATGGATGAATATGATGTCCCTCTTGCCAACGCAAGTGAATATGGATATTATATGCAGATGCTTGATCTGATTCGGAGTCTGGTGGGTAAAGCATTAAAGACAAATGAATTTTTAAATTTTGCAGTGATAACAGGATGTCTTAAGATATCCAAGGAGAGCATATTTACGGGAACAAATAATTTTATATCCAATTCTATTTCGAAGCATGAATATAGTAACTATTTTGGTTTTACAGAGGATGAGGTGTGGAAACTGTTACAGGCTGCTGGATTGGAGGAGAAGGCGGATGATATCAGAAAATGGTATAATGGATATTATTTTGGCAACACAGGTATCTACTGCCCATGGGACGTTTTAAACCATGTAAAAGCCTTACAGATTAATTTGTCAGCACGACCGGAAAATTATTGGAGGAATACCAGTCATAATGGGATTATCCGTAGTTTTATTGAAAGAAAAGATTTGGCTGTTCATGACAAGTTTGAGACGCTATTATCAGGAGGATGTATCCAAGAAGAGATTGAGGAGGATATGACTTATGATAATCTCCATTATTCAGAGGCTAATTTGTGGAGTATTTTGTATCTGACAGGGTATTTAACACAGACTGAGGGAGGTGAGAATTCTTTAGAGACAAATAAAGTCTGTTTAAAGATTCCTAATGAAGAAATAAAAACAATTTTTGCAGATACGATTGCTGTCTGGTTTAAAGAAGAGATGTGCAAAAGTGACCGAGAAGCGCTGTTTAGTGCTTTTTGGGGTGGAAGAGATGTAGAAGCGACTGCTTTAGTGACGGATATACTTTTTGACACAATTAGTTATTTTGATTATAAAGAGGATTATTACCATGCGTTTTTATCAGGGATTTTCGCTGGAGCGGGATATGCGGTTGAGTCTAATCACGAGTATGGTCTTGGACGACCGGATATTGTAGTCCGTGATAAGACGAATCGTCGTATAATTGTCATAGAAGCAAAGTGTTCCAAGTCTGAAAAAGGGATGATACATGATTGCAGAGAGGCGTTTGAACAGATGGATATTGAGAAATATGTCAGACAATTTTTAAAGGGATATCAAAAGGTTTTGTGTTATAGTGTTGCATTTTATAAAAAGGAGTGTCTCGTTAAGAGACAGAAATTAAACTTTTCCTAAGCCTTGCCAATTATCTGGTAAAATCCCCTAAAACATGGTATACTTATGCAAAACTGAAAAAACGAGGACAAGACTATGCAGGCAATACTACTGGCAGGCGGCCTGGGCACCAGGCTTCGCAGCGTGGTAAGCGACCGCCCCAAGCCCATGGCGTTGATACAGGGCAGGCCTTTCATGGAATATGTGATAAAAGAACTGGTTGGCCAGGCCATTGACCATATTATTTTTGCCGTAGGGTACAAAGGCTCCATGGTGGAAGAATACTTTGGAGACGGGAGCGCTTTTGGGGTGCGCGCCTCCTACGCTTACGAGGAGACGCTGCTGGGCACTGCCGGAGCCATAAAAAACGCGGCCAGGCACATGACAGACCAGGAAGTTTTCGTGCTGAACGCGGACACGTTCTACAGGCTTGATTATTGCCGTCTCACCCGGCAGAAGAAGGAAATGGCTTTGGACATGGCTTTGGTCCTTAGGGAAGTGGAGGACGTATCGCGGTACGGTCAGGCAGTGCTTACCCATGGCAGGCTCACAGGATTTAATGAGAAGACAGCCGGCCAGGCCCGGGGAACCATCAATGGAGGCGTGTATCTCTTATCGCGGGATCTCATCGACTCGATCCCCCAGGGCAAAGTTTCCCTGGAGCAGGAGATGATCCCCCAGTGGCTGTCAGAGGGAAAGAAGCTGGGCGGCTTTGTCAATGACGGATACTTTATCGACATCGGTATTCCTCAGGATTACTACCGGTTTATGGAAGATGTGGAGAAAGGGGTACTGACATGGTCATAAGAGGGAGAGCGCCGCTGCGGGTCAGTTTTGGCGGCGGCGGAACAGACGTGGCTCCGTTTTGCGAGGAGCAGGGCGGCGCTATTATAGGAAGCACGATCAACAAGTACGCCTACTGTTCCATCGTACCCAGGGAAGATGACCAGATCATCGTCCATTCCCTGGACTTTGACATGACTGTAAAATACAATGTCAGGGAAAACTATGTCTATGACGGCAGGCTGGATCTGGTGACGGCGGCTTTAAACGCCATGGAGATAAAAAAAGGGTGCGAGGTGTATTTGCAGTGCGACGCGCCGCCGGGATCAGGTCTTGGAACCTCCTCCACGGTGATGGTGGCTCTTCTCACAGCCATGGCCCGCTGGAAGGGCGTGGAACTGGACGGGTACGCTATGGCGGATCTGGCCTACAAGGTGGAGAGGGAAGATCTAAAGATAGACGGCGGCTATCAGGACCAGTACGCGTCCACCTTCGGCGGATTTAATTTTATTGAATTCCACGGGAGAAATAACGTGGTGGTGAACCCCTTAAGGATAAAAAAAGATATCATCCATGAACTGCAGTACAATCTGCTGCTGTGTTATACGGGAAAGATCCACGTTTCTGCCAATATTATCAGGGATCAGGTCAGCAATTACAAAAAAAAGGACCCCTTTGAGGCCATGTGCGAGGTGAAAGCCTTGGCTTACGCCATGAAAGACGAACTGTTAAAGGGCAATCTTCACAGCTTTGGGAAGCTTCTGGACTATGGATGGCAGAGCAAGAAGCGCATGAGCAGCAAGATTACAAACCCTCAGATCGATGAACTGTACGAGGAGGCCAAAAAGGCGGGGGCGCTGGGCGGAAAACTTTTGGGCGCCGGCGGCGGCGGATACCTTCTTGTGTACTGCCCCTATAATGTGAGGCATAAAGTGGCGGCACGGATGGAGGCTGTGGGAGGTCAGCTGACAGACTGGAACTTTGAACTGAGGGGAACCCAGGCCTGGATCGCGGACGAGAGCCGGTGGACATACGACACGGTTCACGTGCAGATGCCAAACGGAGAGTATCACTTTGATCTGGAAAGGCTTTAGACCATGGAAAAAGCAGTGTTTTTAGACCGTGACGGGACGATCAATGAGGAAGTTACCTATCTCTACCGGCCAGAGGATCTTATTATTCTGCCCGGCGTACCTCAGGCGATCAAGAGCCTTAGGGACCATGGGTTCCGGGTCATAGTGGTGACCAACCAGGCCGGCATCGCAAGGGGATACTATACGGTAGAGCAGATGCACACGCTCCACCAGTATCTCAATGAGCAGTTAAAAAAAGACGGCGCGTGGATCGACCGGTTTTACTATTGCCCCCACCATCCGGAACACGGGATCGGAGAGTACAAACAGGCGTGCCGCTGCAGAAAACCCGGCACTGGAATGTTCGAGATGGCCCAGCAGGAGTATGACATTGACAAAAGCCATTCCTATATGATCGGGGACAAGCGCATTGATGTCCAGGCAGGACGAGGGTTCGGGATCTGCAGTATCCTGGTGGGAACGGGATACGGAAGGGAAGAGCGGGAAAAAAGCAGGAGCTTGGGGGAGGAGCCATTTTATGATCTTTACTCGGAAACTCTTATGGGAGCAGCGGAATTTATTATCAGAAAGGAATGTAAAAGGCATGAATGACATGGCTTATTTAGACGAACTGACAGACAGATATCCCGGTCTGGAGCCGGTGAAGGAATCTGTCAGGGAGGCATATGAGATCTTAAAAGAGTGCTTTTCTTCGGGGCATAAGCTTCTGGTGGCGGGAAACGGCGGCAGCGCGGCGGACTCGGAGCATATTGTGGGAGAGCTGATGAAGGGCTTTGTAAAACGCCGTCAGGTTCCCCAGGATATGGCCTGCAGGATGGAGGAGATTGACAGCCAGGCAGGAAAAGAACTGGCGGCAAAGCTTCAGGGAGGCCTTCCGGCCATTGCCCTTACCGGCCATCCGGGCCTGTCCACAGCATTTTTAAACGACGTAGACGGGCATATGGTGTATGCTCAGCAGGTTTACGGTTACGGGCAAGAGGGGGATGTGTTTTTGGGGATCTCCACTTCCGGCAACGCGGCCAATATCCATTATGCCCTGGTGGCGGCCAAGGCAAAAGGCATGAAGGTCATCGGCCTGACAGGAAAAGACGGCGGCAAGCTGGGCAGATGTGCCGATAGGGCCATCATTGTTCCGGAGCAGGAGACCTATAAGATCCAGGAACTGCATCTGCCGATATATCATACCCTGTGTCTGATGCTGGAAGCGTTCTTTTTTTAAGTTGAAGCAAAGGAAAATGAGGATATACCATGGGATTTCATACATTTGTTATCTGCGCCTACGGCCAGTCGCCTTATCTGGAAGCGTGTATCCGCTCCTTAAAGGCCCAGACAGTTCCCACAGAAATCATCTGCGCCACATCCACTTCCGGACCGTGGCTAGAAGGGATTCTTGAAAAATATCATATCCCTCTCCAGGTGAGAGACGGAAAGAGCAATATCCAGGACGACTGGAACTTTGCCGTGGAGAAGGCTGAGGGAACCTTTGTGACCATTGCCCATCAGGATGATCTGTATGGCAGGCATTATGTGGAGGAACTCCAAAAGGCCTATAAAAGATGGCCGGACATGACGGTGTTCATGAGCGACGCCGTTTTGATAAAGCAGGGAAAGCTATGCTGGGGAGGAGCATTGGAGGCGGTAAAGAAGCTGCTGCGCCTGCCCTGGCGTCTGCCTTTTGTCTGTCATTTGACTGCCGTAAAAAAGAGCGGGCTTATGTTTGGCAATCCGGTTATGTGTCCTTCCTGCAGCTACAGGAAAGAAAAACTTCCCTTGCCCCTGTTTTTGGGCGGTTATGATTTTGTGCTGGACTGGGAATGTATGAGAAAGCTGGCTGGGGAGCCGGGACGGTTTGTCTGTGTGGAGAAACCTCTTTTGTACTATCGGGTCCATGACGGCGCGACTACCAAGGCCTGTATCCAGGACCACCGGAGAGAGCAGGAAGAGAGGCAGATGTTTGAAAAGATTTGGCCGGGCCGGGTGGCTGCGGGGATTATGGTCCTGTACCGTTTGGCCTACAAAAATTACCAGTGAGAACAGACAAGGGCAGGTCCCTTAGGAAGATGTTGGAGGAAATGACTGAATGGAGAAAAAACGTGCCGGTGTGTGGCAGTACCGATGGAAGGACGAGGTGATCACAGCTGGTCTTTTGCTGGCGTTTGGATTTTTGATCAACGCCGGTATAGAGATCAGAGGTCTGTTTATGGACGATCTGTATCTGTGGTCCTGTTACGGTGAGCAGACCTTCCGGGAATTTGTGTTTCCTTTGGGCAGCACCCGGTTCCGGTTCCTCTACTATCTGGCGGCATACGTGGAGCTGGGGCTTCTGGGAAGTCATGTGACCTGGTTTGTCCCGGTTAACATTATCATCAACAGCGCCATTGCCTACACCTTATGCCGGTTTGCCAGAACACTTTCCGGCAACAATATGATCGGGTTCCTGAGCGGTTTTTTATATCTTTTATCCAGAATGTCCTACTACCAGATATCCCAGGTGTACGGGCTTATGGAATCTCTGGCTTTGTGGGTTGCCATAGGGATCCTGTACTGTCTCTACAAATATATCAACGAGCCGGGCCAGGAACTAAAATGGTTTTGGACGGCCAACGGCCTGTATTTTGCGGTGTGCTTTATCCATGAGCGCTATATGGCGCTTTTGCCTCTGCTTTTTGTCGTGCTTTTGATGAAGCGGAACAAACAGTGGAGACAGTGGGTCATTCCCATGGCAGTGTTTGGCCTGGTGCAGCTTATCCGTCTGGCCACCATTGGAACCGTGATGCCTGCGGGAACCGGAGGCACGGATGTGGCGGACACTTTGAATCTCAGGCAGATAGTTCTGTTCGCCATTGAGCAGGTGTTGTATCTGTTTGGGATCAACACAGGCGGAAGCTATCTAAGCGCTTTAAGCTGGCAGGAGTCCTCCCGGTGGATAAAGGTGCTGGTGGTTTTGGCTGACATGGTGGTCCTGGCTGTTATGATACTTTTTGTCATAAAGGTAATACGGGGCAAATGGGAGAGAATGGCTGTTTTGAAAAACTGCCTGCTGTTCTTCCTCTTTATCGGGGCCTGTATCGCCTGCTCCAGCGTGACCATCCGGGTGGAGGTGCGCTGGGTCTACGTGTCTATGGCTGCGGCGTGGCTGTGGCTGGCGTATATGTGCGGAGTCATCACAAGGCCTTCGGCCAGGAATCCGGAGGTCACAAGCCGGGTGCCGGACTATCGGTGGGCGCTTGCCTGCACAGGGCTGGCGCTTGCCTACACGGTTCTTGCGATCCCAGTGGAAACTTATTACCGGAACCATTTTTCCAACCTGTATTACTGGAATAACCAGCAGCAGTATAATTCTCTGGCAGAACAGACCTATGAAAAATACGGAGACGCCATTTTTGGAAAGAAGATCTATATTTTGAAGAATACGTATGACGTCAGCGAGTTCTATGCCGATACCTTTTTTAAGGTCTTTGACAAGGAGAGGAAGGCGGAAGGCACGGAAGTGATCTTTGTTGACAGTATCCGGGATTTCGGCCAGGTACACAATAATATGCTGGTTATTCGGGAGGACCCGGAGTTCCACGCTTACCAGGATATTACGGAGGCGGTGAGGATCTTAAAATGCGAGCCCATCTACGGCTACTACCGGGACGGATGGATGGACGAGAGCGCCAGGATCCGGGTGATGGCCGGAAGCAGCGGAGTTATCAGGCTCCAGCTGATGTATCCGGGGGTCATGGAGGGCCATGAGCAGACCTCGATCTGTCTAAACGGCGAATTGGCGGCCCAGGTACACATTAAGCAGAATATTACCCAGGTGGAATTGGAGACCAGACCCTATGATATTGTGGAGCTGGACTTTGAGAATAATTTTTATCTGGAGGATGCCAAAGAGCAGCGGGGTGAAAAGAGGTTTTCCATGATCGTGGAGATCACCGCGGATTAGCAAAGAGGAGTTTTATGAAGACTGGAAAGTGGTGTTACGTTCTGCCGGTCATAGGCGCGGCCTTTGGTCTGTGGTATGTGTGGGCAGCTTTCGCGGATGTGGTCTATTCCGACTATATCCGCCTGGTGAACAGCTATCTGCCGGATGTGTGGGATCCGGACAAGTTTTTTGTAGGCGATATCCTGACCCGTATCCCTCTTAATTACGCGGCCAGGATCATCAATGTGACGTTTTTTGATTACAGCATTCGATTTGACCAGGTATTGGGGATCCTTTTTTTAGGCGTTTCGGCTTTGCAGATAACCTCATACTGTATGAGACAGAAGATTTCCGCCATATGGGTGCTAAGCCTTATGGTTCTGATATTCAGTCTGAACAAGTGGGAGATGATGATAAACGGCAGCGGGTGGATCCATTTTCTGGCCTTCACAGGGTTTTACTGCCATTACCTGGTGCTGGAGCGGGTGTGGAGAGGCGAAGAGAGGAAACATGACCACATATGGCTTTTGATTCTGCCCTGGATCGTGACCATCGGGATGGCAGGGCCTTACTGCGCGATTTACACGGTGGTGCTTCTGTTGACCTACGGCTTTCGGACGGTGTTGGGAAACGCTCGGGGGGATCTGTGGGAAAAGAGATATCTGCTGTACGGCGTGTCGGCTGTGGCGCCCCTTCTTCTCTATATGGTCAGCAGTTCCCTGGCGGAGCCGGAGAAGCTGGGGGTGGCAGATGTGCCGCTTTTGACGCAGCTTTTGGACACGCCGGGATTTTTCCTTCGGTTTTTCATAAAATCATTCGCCTCCATGGCAGTGGGGGTGGAGTGCGCTCAGGCTGTGTTTTCCGGCAATCTGCCCTATTATATTCTGGGGGCTGTGGTCATGGCAGGTTACGGGCTGGCCCTGTGGCAGCAGCGGCGGTACAGATTATACGAAGAGACGATCTTTCCTCTGATGCTTTTGTGCGCCGGGGGATTAAACCATATATTGATCCTGGTGTCCCGATGGGTATTTTTGCGGGAGGATTACGGCATGTCTTCCAGGTATGCCCTGCAGTTTCAGGTAGGGATCCTGGGCATGGCGCTGACCTTTGGGCTTGTGTGGAAAAAGATGGCGGACGGTGAGATGCCAAAGGGAAGAACCCGGGGGCGGTGGGCGGTCACCGGAAAAGTTCTGACCCGGTGCTTTATGGCCGGGATTATGGTCCTTTTGCTGGCGGGAAACGGATATACCACGGTTCAGGAGGTAAAGAAAGCGCCCTACCGGAAAGAGCGGTGTATAGAAAGGGCGGAGATTGCCCTGGATTTTGAGAACAGGACAGACGAGGAGCTTAAGGCTAATTTTGAGTATCATATGAGCAGACCGGAGGGCGGTCAGGAGGTTCGGGCGGCCCTGGAGATCTTGAAGAAACAGCAGTGGAATATTTTCCGACAGCAAAAGTAAAGGAGAAAAGACGAATGAAGGTAGTCATCTTAGCCGGAGGATTCGGCAGCAGGATCAGCGAACAGAGCCACCTGAAACCAAAGCCTATGATTGAGATCGGGGAAAAGCCTATTTTGTGGCATATCATGAAATATTACTCGGAATTTGGGTTTCATGAGTTTGTGATCTGTCTGGGGTATAAACAGTATGTGGTGAAGGAATTTTTTGCGGATTATTTTCTTCACACGTCGGATGTGACGTTTGATCTGGCTAATAATAAGATGGAGGTCCACAACAACTACGCGGAGCCCTGGAAGGTGACGCTGGTGGATACAGGGCTTAACACCATGACCGGGGGAAGGGTAAAACGGATCCAGCCTTTTGTTGGCCAGGAGCCCTTTATGCTTACCTACGGGGACGGGGTGTGCAATGTGGATCTGGCCGCTCTGCTTAAATTCCATGAGGAACACGGGAAGATCGCCACCATTACCACAGTGAGTCTTGCTCAGATGAAAGGCGTCCTGGATATCGGCACAGATCATGTGGTGCGGTCGTTCAGGGAGAAGAAGGAGGCGGACGCAAGCCTTATTAACGGAGGGTTTATGGTCCTGAATCCGGAGATCTTTGATTACCTGGAGGGCGATTCTACGGTGTTTGAGCAGGAGCCTCTTCAGAAATTGGCGGCCCAGGGACAGCTGATGGGGTATCATCATGACGGGTTCTGGCAGTGCATGGATACCCAGCGTGAGATGAAAAAGCTGGAGGACTTGTGGCAGAGCGGGAATGCGCCCTGGAAAATATGGAAAAATTAAGATGGTAATATCATTTGGAAAGGACAGACATGATGAGGGATACCTGGGACACATTTTGCGGGTTTTATAAAGGAAAAAAGGTACTGGTTACAGGCCACACAGGATTTAAAGGTTCCTGGCTGTGCAGGATTCTGACAAATATGGGGGCAGAGGTTACGGGGTATGCCAAGGAGCCTCCTACAAACCCAAACCTGTTTTACGGGGCCGGACTGGGGGAGACTATGGACAGCGTTATTGGCGATATCCGGGATCTGGAGCATTTAAAACAGATCTTTGACCAGGTTCAGCCGGAGATCGTGTTTCATCTGGCAGCCCAGCCTATTGTGCGGGATTCCTACAAAGATCCGGTTTATACCTATGAGACCAATGTAATGGGAACGGTCAATCTGTTAGAGTGCGTCCGTCTCACCCCGTCTGTGGAGTCCTGCCTGAATGTGACCACGGACAAGGTCTATGAGAACAGGGAGTGGGAGTACGGATACAGAGAGCTGGACAATCTGGACGGGTATGACCCTTACTCCAACAGCAAGTCCTGTTCAGAGCTGGTAACTCACAGCTATGCGCGGTCGTTTTTCGGCGACAAGAGATGCAGGATATCCACGTCCAGAGCCGGCAATGTGATCGGCGGCGGGGACTTTGCCAATGACCGGATCATTCCCGACTGTATCCGCGCGGTGTCGGCCGGGAATCCTATCATTGTGCGCAATCCCCACTCGGTCAGGCCGTATCAGCACGTGCTGGAGCCCCTTTTCATCTATCTGACCATCGCCATGAGGCAGTATGAGGACGAGGCCTTTGCAGGCTGCTATAATGTGGGGCCCGATGACTGGGACTGTGTGACGACGGGGGCGCTGGCAGATCTGTTCTGTCAGGCCTGGGGAGATGGGGCCGCATGGGTGAACCGATATGACGGAGGCCCCCATGAGGCTAATTTCCTGAAACTGGACTGCTCGAAGATCAAGAGCGTCTTTGGCTGGCAGCCCCGCATGGATATCAGGGAGGCAGTGGCATGGACCGTGGAGTGGACAAAAGCGTATCTGGCAGGCGAGGAGACGCGAACGGTTATGGATTCCCAGATCCACAGGTTTTTTCAGGGCGAAATGGTATGATCACACAGTAAAAGAAAGGATATATGGTTATGTTTGAGAATAAAACAGAGGCACAGGCCCGGCAGGAGATCCTGGAGCTGGTGGGGGAGTATTGTGACCGCTTCCACCAGAAAAAGGAGTATAAGGAGGGGGAGCGGATCCCCTATGCTTCCAGAGTCTACGACAGGCATGAGATGATGAACCTGGTGGACAGTTCCCTGGAATTTTGGCTCACTTCCGGCAGGTATACAGAGGAATTTGAAAAGAACCTGGCCAGGTATCTGAATGTGAAATACTGCTCTGTGGTAAACTCCGGATCTTCCGCCAACCTGGCGGCATTTATGGCTTTGACCTCCCCGCTTTTGGGGGAGCGCCAGATCCGGCGGGGGGACGAGGTGATCACCGTGGCGGCAGGCTTCCCCACAACCGTGACCCCCATGATCCAGTACGGGGCGGTTCCGGTGTTTGTGGATGTGACGATCCCCCAGTATAATATTGATACAGATATGTTGGAGAAAGCATACTCGGAAAAGACAAAGGCTGTGATGCTGGCCCACACCCTGGGCAATCCCTTTGACCTTCAGGCGGTGAAATCATTCTGTGACAGCCATGGGCTGTGGCTGGTGGAGGACAACTGCGACGCCCTGGGAACCCGGTATACCATAGACGGGCAGGAGCGGTTTTCCGGAACGGTAGGGGATATAGGCACCTCCAGCTTCTATCCGCCCCACCACATGACCATGGGCGAGGGCGGCGCCGTGTACACGGATAACCCGCTGCTCCACAAGATCGTGCGCTCTTTCAGGGATTGGGGCCGGGACTGCGTATGTCCCTCAGGCCGGGATAACCTGTGCGGCCACAGGTTTGACGGGCAGTACGGGGAACTGCCTTCCGGATATGACCACAAATATGTGTACTCTCACTTTGGATACAACCTAAAGGCCACGGATATGCAGGCTGCCATCGGATGCGCCCAGCTGGAAAAGTTCCCGTCATTTGTGGAGAGACGGCGTCATAATTTTGACCGGCTCTATGAGGGGCTGAAAGGGACCCAGGATAAACTGATCCTTCCCCAGGCTGCTCCCAATTCTCGGCCCAGCTGGTTTGGATTTCTCATAACCTGTAAGGAGGGAGTGGACCGGAACCGGGTGGTCCCGTATATTGAGAGCAAAGGCGTTCAGACAAGGATGCTGTTTGCGGGCAATCTGACAAAGCATCCGTGTTTTGACCAGATGAGGGAAAGCGGCCAGGGGTACCGGGTTGTGGGAAGTCTTTCGGTGACGGACAGGATCATGAGAGACACCTTCTGGGTGGGATTATATCCCGGCATGACGGATGCCATGATTGATCATATGGCGCAGGTTATCAGGGATGCTGTGTCACAGCTGTGAGAGGAGGACATAAAGATGACAAAGGACAACCCGGAGGATTTATCCGCCCCCTATGACCTTTCCCCGGTTCACGGGGCCAATCTGAAGATCCTGAAAGAGATCGACAGGATTTGCAGGAAGTACGAGATCCCATATATGATCGATTCCGGCACTCTTTTGGGGGCGGTGCGGCATCAGGGGTTTATTCCATGGGATGACGACGCGGACGTGGCCTTTACCCGGGACAATTATGAGCGGTTCGCCAAGGTCGTCAGAAAGGAACTGCCAAAGGGGCTGAAACTTCTGGAGCCTCATCAGCTGGGAGGCGGAAGGGCGTTTTACGATTTCACCCCAAGGATCCTGTATATGAACAGCAGGACTCATCAGGACGGACCTGAGATGGATTACTATGGGGGGCGGCTGAACCATCTGTGGGTGGATCTGTTTATCCAGGATGATCTGCCGGAGTGTAAAGTCCTGGCATCCTGCGTCAAAGCTCTCCATACGTTGGTATACGGGCTGGCCATGGGCCACCGGTATCAGCTGGATTATTCCAAATACGGGACTGTGGGCAGGATGGCTGTAAAGATACTGGCCGGGGTGGGAAAAAGGATACCTATGAAGGTCATCCGCAGGCTGCAGCATGGGCTTGCGGTGTGCTGCAACAAGGGAAAGAGCAGCCTTCGGTATTACAGCAATTATCAGCCGGATTACCTGTATGTGACCATTGAGAAGCAGTGGAATAACGAGACGGTGGATCTGCCGTTTGAGGACACGGTTTTGATGGCCCCGAAAAACTGGGATCAGGTGTTAAAGCAGATCTACGGAGACTATATGCAGCTTCCACCGGCGGATAAGAGGGTTCCAACCCATTCTGCCATAGAGATTCAGGTGACAGGATGAGGAGAGGCCATGGAAAGGAATCGTGTACATGAGTAAGTTATTGTCAGTGGTGGTGTCAGTTTATAATGAGGAAGCGGTTCTGGAACAGTTTTATAAAGTGGGGGGAGAGGTTCTGAACCATATTGACTGGGATTACGAACTGTTATTTGTCAATGACGGAAGCAGGGACAAAAGTTTTCAGATCCTGACAGAGCTTGCAGGGAGGGACCGCCATGTAAAAGTGGTGAGTTTTTCCAGAAATTTTGGCCATGAGGCTGCCATGATCGCGGGGATCGATCACAGCAGGGGCGATGCCATCATCTGTATGGACGCGGATCTGCAGCATCCCCCCAGGTGTATTCCCCAGATCCTTGACCAGTTAGAGCAGGGCTTTGATGTGGTGAACATGGTCAGGACGAAAAATGAATCTGCCGGGTGGTTTAAAAATCTGGCGTCTTCTTCTTTTTATAAGATCATCAATGTGCTGTCCGATGTGAAATTTGAGAATAACGCGTCCGATTTTTTTGCGGTCAGCAGAAGGGTGGCAGAGGTTTTAAAGGACAGTTACCGGGAGAAGGTCCGGTTTTTAAGAGGATACGTGCAGAACGTGGGCTTTGAGAAGACGACCATTGCCTATGAGGCCGGAGTCCGGGCGGCGGGGGAGAGCAAGTACAGCATCCGCAAATTATTTCAGTTTTCGGTGAATACCATCGTCTGTTTTTCCAACCTGCCTTTGAAACTGGGGATCTATGCCGGAGTTATGGCCGCGTTTCTGGGCGTGGTGGTGATGGTCTACACGCTGTTTACCAGAGGCGGAGCCCCAAGCGGGTATGCCACCATTGTGATCCTGAACTGTTTTATGTTTGCCATTTTATTTTTGATCGTGGGAATCATCGGCGAATACATGGCTATTTTGTTCGCGGAGTTAAAGGACAGGCCTATCTATATTGTGGCGGAGACGAGAAACCTGGCCGGCCAGGAGAGACAGGATCTGCCTGATGACATGACTTAAGAAAAAGAAGAAACCTGTGTGGCGATAAGTTGCCCTATTTTCTCATGGTTTTCGGATACACTATCCTAAAAAAAGGAGGGTGTGTCATGAGAATTTGTGAGGCAACCAATTTAAGGATCAATGAGCTTCGGAAACAGAGACGGCTGACAGAATACGCGCTGATCTATCAGACAGGTATGCCGCCGTCAACCGTAAAGAGTATCCTGCACGGAAAAAGTATGAATCCCGGCATTGTGAATATCAAGAAGATCGCAGAAGGCCTTGGAGTGACCATGCGAGAGTTTTATGATTCGGATATCTTCGATGAGCTGGAGCCGGAGGACTAAGATTAAAAGGAGTCGGGCATGGCAGAAGCAGAGAGGGAAATTATGGAGGTTGCCATGGAGGCGGGCCATATCCTGCTGGAAAATGGGGCCGAGATATTTCGGGTAGAGGAGACCATAAACCGAATTTGCAGGCATTACGGGATTAGATCCGGTAGTGCCTTTATTTTAAGTAACGGAATTTTTGTGACTTCCGGAAATATGGAGGAGGAGGCGTTTGCCAGGGTTCAGCATATCCCTGTAAGCGGCTCTCATTTAAACCGGGTGGCAGCGGTAAACCAGCTGTCCAGGGAGGTGGAGGAAGGGCGCTACACCATAGAGGAAGTCAGGGAGCGCTTAACCGAGATCCGGCAGATGCCGGGAAAATCAAAACATATGCAGATCTTAAGCTCCGGCATAGGGAGCGGGGCGTTCTGCTATCTTTACGGGGGAACTATAAGGGACTGTCTGGCCGCGTTTCTGGCCGGAATCCTTCTTTATATATTTGTGCTGTACGTAAGCAGCCCTTACCTTAATAAAATGGTGTCCAATATTGCCGGGGGAGCCGTGGCCACCATCGCGTCCATGGTATTCTTTAAACTGGGCGTGGGAAAAAATCTGGACCAGATCGTTATCGGTTCTATCATTCCCCTGGTTCCCGGGGTGGCGTTTACCAATGCCATACGGGATATTGCGGATGAGAACTATATTGCGGGGACGGTGAGGATGATCGACGCGCTGCTGGTGTTTTTCTGTATTGCTATGGGCGTGGGTCTGGTGTATACGATCAGACAGAGGCTGATCATGTGACGGAGGTTTGACATGGAGGAGATCAGGAGATGATCGGGCAGGTGATCGCGGCGGTGACAGGAACCGTGGGATTTTCCGTGCTGTACAGCGTGCCAAGGGCATATTATCCTTACTGTGGATTTATCGGCGGAGCCGGGTGGTTTCTGTATTGCCTGCTGATCCCAAATTGCTCGCCTCCGGAAGCCACGCTGTTGGCGGCGATCCTGGTGGTGCTGCTTTCCAGGCTGTTTGCCGTCAAGGAGCGGTGTCCGGTGACCATTTTTCTCATCAGCGGCATGTTTCCTCTTGTGCCGGGAGGCGGGATCTACTGGACCGCCTACTATATTGTGACCGGGGAGATGGAACTGGCGGCGGAGAAAGGGTTTACGGCGGTGAAAGTGGCTGTGGCCATTGTTCTGGCTATTGTGTTTGTATTTCAGCTTCCCCAGAAGCTGTTTCAGGTCAGATGGGGGCAGAAAAAGAAAAATGACAGGAGGGAGTGAATGGTATGCTTTTGATTCGGGGCGGCAGGGTGATTGACACGGAAAAAAGAGAAGAGAAGCAGGCGGATGTGGTGATCAAAGACGGCAGGATTCTGGGGATCGGCGATTTTACCGATGACGGTTCTTATGAGCAGGTGATCGATGCCAGGGGATGGGTGGTGGCTCCCGGGCTGGTGGATGTCCATGTCCATTTCAGGGACCCGGGGCTGACGTACAAGGAGGACATCCACACCGGGGCTGCTGCTGCGGCGGCAGGGGGATTTACCACGGTAGTGTGTATGGCCAACACAAAGCCTGTGGTGGATAACAGGGAGACTCTGGAATACGTCATAGAAGAGGGAAAAAAGACAGGCATCCATGTGCTTGCGGCGGCGGCGGTGTCCATGGGCATGAAAGGCCGGGAACTTACGGATATGGAAGGGCTGAAAGCCGCGGGGGCCTGCGGTTTCACGGATGACGGCATCCCCCTTATGGACGGAGAACTGTTAAGGCAGGCTTTTGAGCAGGCGGCGGCTCTTGAGGTGCCGGTCAGCCTTCATGAGGAGGACCCGGGCTTTATCAGGCAGAATGGGATCCATCACGGGAAGGCGGCAGAACAGATGGGGCTTTACGGCTCCCCGGCTGTGGCGGAGGACAGCCTGGTGGCCCGGGACTGTATGATCGCCCTTCACACCGGGGCAAAAGTAAATATCCAGCATATCAGTTCCAGAGGCGGCCTGGAGGCAGTGAGACTGGCCAAAAAGATGGGGGCAAAAGTGACGGCGGAGGTGACGCCTCACCATTTTACCCTGACAGAGGATGCGGTGTTACAATACGGCACACTGGCCAAGATGAACCCGCCTCTTCGGACAGAGGAGGACCGCCAGGCTTTGATCCGGGGGCTTCAGGACGGAACCATTGATATGATAGCCACAGACCACGCTCCCCACAGCAGGGAGGAGAAAGGCAGAGCCTTTCCGGAGGCGCCCAGCGGCATCATAGGTCTGGAGACGTCTCTGGCTTTGGGGGTTACACAGCTGGTGGATAAAGGCTATCTGACCATGGCGGAGCTGATGGCCAAGATGAGCCTGAATCCGGCGCAGCTATACGGGCTGGAATGCGGGCGCATGGCAGAGGGAGCCGTGGCGGATCTGGTGATCTTTGACCCGGAGGAAAGCTTTACGGTGGAAACGTTTTATTCCAAAGCAGACAATTCACCGTTTCGGGGATGGAACCTGAAAGGGAAAGTCCGCTATACCATCTGCGGGGGAAATGTGGTGTACAGATCTTCTTGCGGATGAGGGAAAAATAGACTATAATCAAAGTAATCTTAAAAAAGGAGACGGGAAAATCATGAAAGATCAGAACTGCGCATACTGTATGCAGGGAGAGTTGGTGGCTAAGTTTGGATATCCGGTCTGCGCTCTGGATACGGGGTATGTCTACATTTTCAAGGAGCAGAGCAAGCCGGGGCGGGTGATCCTTGCGTATAAGGATCACGTAAGTGAGATGATCGATATCAGCGACGAGGAGCGCAACGCGTTTTTTGCCGATGTGGCAAAGGTGGCCAGGGCTGTCCACAAGTTGTTCCATCCTGACAAGGTAAACTACGGGGCCTACGGAGATACAGGATGCCATCTCCACATGCATATCGTGCCAAAGTACAATGGAGGCGACGAGTGGGGCGGCACCTTCCAGATGAATCCGGACAAGACCTATCTGACGGATGAGGAATATGAAGCTATGGCGGAAAAACTGCGAGGAGAACTGTAACTTATAATTGGAAAAAGCGCCAAAACTACTTGCAAATCAGGAAAAATCATGTAAAATAGGAGTGATGTATAAAATGGGGGCCGCAAAGGACCCCATTTTTATGAGAGTGTTGTATTGGTCGAAATGAGAGATTTGAAATCGGAAAGGTGAAAGAGATGATTAGTGCAAACAATGTAACATTGCGGGTAGGCAAGAAAGCATTATTTGAGGATGTAAATATCAAATTTACAGAGGGCAACTGTTATGGTCTGATCGGCGCCAACGGAGCCGGAAAGTCTACATTTTTAAAGATCTTGTCAGGGCAGCTGGAGTCCACCACCGGGGACGTGGTCATCACGCCGGGGCAGCGTCTTTCGTTCCTGCAGCAGGATCATTTTAAATACGACCAGTATCCTGTGCTGGACACGGTGATCATGGGCAATCCCCGCCTATATGAGGTGATGAAAGAGAAAGACGCCATCTACATGAAAGAGGATTTCAGCGATGAGGACGGCATCCGCGCGGCGGACCTGGAGGCGGAGTTCGCGGAGATGAACGGCTGGGAGGCAGAATCTGACGCGGCCAATCTGCTTA
Source organism: uncultured Hungatella sp. (assembly GCA_910585645.1). Classification (GTDB taxonomy): domain Bacteria; phylum Bacillota; class Clostridia; order Lachnospirales; family Lachnospiraceae; genus UBA3402. The sequence goes on from CAJUFP010000018.1 coordinate 52,956, forward strand.
ACGGCCTTGGGGTGGAGACGGAGCACCACTATACGCTGATGAAGGATCTGGTAGGTTCTCTGAAGGTTAAAGTGCTTTTAGCCCAGGCCCTTTTTGGTAATCCGGATATCCTGCTTCTGGACGAGCCCACCAATCATCTGGATCTGGACGCCATCGCGTGGCTGGAGGAGTTTTTAATCGGTTTTGAGAACACGGTTATCGTGGTTTCCCATGACCGTTATTTCCTTAATAAAGTATGTACCCACACGGCGGATATTGACTATGGCAAGATCCAGCTGTATGCCGGAAACTATGATTTTTGGTATGAGTCCAGCCAGCTGATGGTCCGTCAGATGAAGGAGGCCAACCGGAAGAAGGAGGAGAAGATCAAAGAACTTCAGGAGTTTATCCAGAGATTCTCCGCCAACGCCTCCAAGTCCAAACAGGCTACCTCCAGAAAGAGGGCTTTGGAGAAGATCGAGCTGGATGATATCAAGCCTTCCAGCAGAAAGTATCCGTATATTGATTTCCGCCCGTTCCGGGAGATCGGCAATGAGGTGCTGACTGTGGAGAACCTGTCTAAGACCATTGACGGGGTAAAGGTTCTGGACAATATCTCCTTTATCCTTAACCGGGAGGACAAGGTGGCCCTGGTGGGGCCTAATGAGCAGGCAAAGACCGTGCTGTTTAAGATCCTTGCCGGGGAGATGGAGCCGGATGAGGGAACCTACAAGTGGGGCCTTACGACTACCCAGTCCTATTTCCCCAAGGACAATTCCGCGGAGTTTAACAATGACGATACCATCGTGGACTGGCTGACCCAGTATTCCCCGGAGAAGGACGCCACCTATGTGCGGGGCTTTTTGGGGCGTATGCTGTTTGCGGGGGAGGACGGAGTGAAGAAGGTTCGGGTCCTTTCCGGAGGCGAGAAGGTGCGGTGCATGCTGTCCAAGCTGATGATCTCCGGGGCAAATGTGCTGATGCTGGATGAGCCTACGGACCATCTGGACATGGAGGCGATCACGGCTCTGAATAACGGCCTGATGAAGTTTCCGGGGGTGCTTATCTTCTCATCCCGCGACCACCAGATCGTGCAGACCACGGCAAACCGGATTATGGAGATCGTGGGCGGCCAGCTGATCGATAAGATCACCACATACGACGAGTATCTGGAAAATGATGAGATGGCCCGCAAGAGACAGGTGTTTACGATTGTGGAGGAGTGAGCAAAGGGGGCGAGGGGTGTCGTGAGCCAGGGAGGGAAGGCAGGCTGTGTGCCGTTCGGGTTCAGATATGCCAAACATTCCGATGAGCCCTT
>CAJUFP010000019.1 GCA_910585645.1 uncultured Hungatella sp.
ATGGGGGAAGGGGGAAGTCTGTCCATATGGATCCCCAGGTAAAGTTACACTATCAGAAAAAATTAATCGCTTGACATTTGCCGCTATTGGCTGTATAATAGCAAACGTTCCGGCAGACAACTTAATAAAAGCGCCTTTAGCTCAGTTGGTAGAGCAGTAGACTCTTAATCTATTTGTCCAGGGTTCGAGTCCCTGAAGGCGCAGCTAGAGCGCTGATTTCGGCAGTCAAAGCCAAGGCCAGCGCTTTTGATATTCGGTAATAAAAACCAAAGAAAATACTTTCATTTGAGAGTGCGGTATGCTATGATGAAAGAAAACAAAGGCGGAAGGGAATGGGCCAGGACACAAGGATCGCGGTGATCGGCATTATTGTGGAAGATAAGAATATGGCAGGTGAGGTCAACAGCCTGCTCCATGAGTATGGGCAGCATATCATCGGCCGCATGGGGCTGCCATATGAGAAGAAGGGCGTGAATATCATAAGCGTGGTAGTGGACGCGCCTATGGACAGCATCAGCGCGCTGTCAGGAAAGCTGGGAAGGCTTCCGGGAGTGGGAGTAAAAGCGCTTTATTCCAAGGCAGGTACAGGGAAAACCGAATGATGTAGGATCCGAAAAAGCTTTAACAAAAGCCGGACAGCAGCAGAGAACAAAACGTTTTCTGCCGCTGTCCGGCTTTTTATATGGGCATGGTTTGGCATCTGTCAGGATCTGTCTGTTTCCAGGGCCTCTGTACACAAGATCATCTGCCCCAACAGCATATAGTCTTTCACCTCGTTCAGCTGGATGATGTCAGGGATATATTTGGTGGGGACATATTTTCCGATCTCCCGTATAAGCTCATCGGTCTGCACAATAAGGCGGCTGGACAGCAGAAGCACATCCGGTCCAAGAATGCAGATCATGGACGCGATGGACTGAGCCACCCAGGTAAGAGTGCCCTCCGGGGTGAGGCACAGGGTAGAGCGGTTGCTTTTGCTGTTGGTAGGCAGGTACTGGATCTCCCCGGCCACATGCTTGTACCCCTCGATCAGGTGCCCGTTTATGATGCTTCCCACCCCGCCGGAGGAGCCGATGGCAGGCTGGAAAAGCAAAGACGGCGAGTGATACTGATCTTGGGAGGAATAGTAGCCTACGGCAATACAGTTGGCGTCATTGCAGAGGATAAATCTTCGGGAATACTTTTTGGCCAGACATTCCAGGACATTGCTCTCATCAAAGCCCTGGGCCAGCAGCGTAAGCCGCCCCTCATCGATAATACCCGGCATAGACAGTCCTGTAAGCTGGATGTCCGGGTAGATGGCAAAAGCCATGTCGCAAAGGTCGCAGATATCTTCCAGGGAGATCCGCGATTTTATGGAAACTTCGTCGTAAATAATGTCATTGTGCTCATTGTAGATCCTGGAAGTAAACAGGTAGTGGTTATCTTCACTGAGGAGCCCGATGGTGAGGATCTTATCATGAGGTTTGATCTGCTGCTTTAGAGGCAGCTTTCCGGGATAAGTCCTTGTGTGGCGGGCAGCAGGTTCAAGGAGCGGTTCCAGGTTCGTAAATACGGTCCGCACATCGTATGTGGCAAAGATCCTGGGCGGTATTTTCCACACCTTTTTGTTGTGGAGTATTTTGCGGGCCGTGTCATATATGTAGGAGATCTGGGGCGCCAGCAGGATGATGTCATACTGGCTGGCCGTCTGGTACAGATTACTGTAGGACACAGCGGAAAATTCATAGTTCAGGGAGAGAAGCTGAGCGGATTCATTAAGCTTCTGGGCAAAAAAACCGGTGGTCAGACCGCTGGTGCAGCACAGAAGGACCCGCACAGGCGGTTTGGCAGTCAGCTCCTGGACGCACTCCAGCATTTCATCAAACAGCTTCATGGCGTGCTCCAGAGTGTGCATCTGGAAATGAAGGTAAAAGACGTGACGGTTAGTCACCAGGTTAAGCACATAAAGCTGGATGATGTCCATGGGAAAAAAGGTGACTTCACCGCGACAGTAGCTGGTTTCGATTACGATCACATTTTCATCTTTTTCGCTGACAAACATGCGGTAGTTTGGGCTTGTCTGAGTGAGAATCCATTGGCGGAACTCACTGATTAGGTTGGTGTCTGATGATGTTCCCATGAGAAAATCCCCCTTTTGGTAAAAATGGAATCACATTACTGTTAGTATAAATGGTTGTGATTTTGGTGTCAATTGGCAGATTGGGAGTTGTTTGCCAGTGATTTCCTATGGAATTCCCAGGTTCTGTATGTTACTATTGTTTTGTAACAGAAATGTAAAATATTTGTAACAGATAGGAGGGCACTATGAGAAAATTTGCATTATATGCCGCTGTAGCGGCCACGGCAATGGCAGGAATGGGAACCATGACTTCCCAGGCTGCGGTGAAGGCATATGTGGTAGGCGGAAATATGGGAGGAAATTGTGGAAACTCTCTGAATGAGATCTTGCAGATGGTGACATCCGGCAATACAGGCTTTGGCTGCCTGGGAAATGGCAATGGTTCTTTTGGATCAACACTTCCCGGCACACTGGAGAATCCTCTGACGCCAAATGGTTCGGGAAACTGGGGAAATGGGGTGACACCAGACTGTAACGGTTCCGGTTCCTGGAATTGTCCTACATTGCCTGATTTCTTCGGTTCCTGGAACTGTCCAACCGGCCCGGACTGTTTTGGCGGGACCAACTGCCCGGGGACTCAGAATCCGGGAACCCAGAACCCAGGGACCCAGAACCCGGGAACCCAAAACCCGGGAACTCAGAATCCAGGGACCCAGAACCCGGGAACCCAAAACCCAGGGACTCAGAACCCGGGGACCCAGAATCCAGGGACCCAGAACCCGGGAACTCAGAATCCAGGGACTCAGAACCCGGATATCCAGAATCCGACCCTGCCCACAGACCAGGAGCGGGCCTATATTCAGCAGGTAATTGATCTGGTCAATGAGGAGCGGGCTAAAGCAGGCCTGTCACCGGTAACAGAGGCAGCGGATGTGGCGGCAGCGGCAAGTGTCCGCGCCAGAGAGATTCCCTCCAATTTCTCTCACTCAAGACCGAACGGCACATATTACAACACCGCTCTGGATGAGGGCGGAGTACAATACCGGGGAAGCGGTGAGAACATCGCTTACGGCCAGAGAACGGCAGCAGAGGTCATGAACGGCTGGATGAACAGCCAGGGTCACAGGGCCAATATCCTTAACGGCAATTACACCAAGATCGGCGTAGGGTATTATGAGAACGGAAGCGGAGTGAAATACTGGGTACAGCTGTTTACATATTAAATCGGTAAAAACATAAAAGGCGGCTCCCGGCAGGAAAGACTGATCCTGCCGGAAACCGCTTTTCTTCATATGTCCTTGTCCCATTCCCGAAAAGCGTATCTACATCTTCCGGTACTCCGCCATATGCCCCGGCAGAGTCAAAGCCTTCAGATTCATGCACTGCTCCAGCTGCTGGGGCGTCATAAGATTCTGCTGCAATACCAGATCCCGCACGGACACGCCGCTCTCCAGAGACTGCTTGGCAATATCCGCCGACTTCTTATACCCGATATAGGGGCACAGGGCAGTGGCAATGGCCACGCTGGATTCCACCAGATGCTCACAGCGGTCCCGGTTGGCGGTGATGCCCAGGATGCAGTTGTCGATCAGGGTCTGGACGGCCCCGGTCAGGGTGTCGATGGACTCAAAAATATTATAAAAGATAACCGGCTCAAAAGCGTTCAGCTCCAGCTGTCCCGCCTCCGCCGCCAGGGTGACGGTCACGTCATTGCCGATGACATTGAAGGCAACCTGGCTGACCACCTCCGGGATAACCGGGTTGATCTTTCCGGGCATGATGGAAGAGCCGTTCTGCTTCGGCGGCAGATTGATCTCCCCCAGGCCTGTCTTGGGACCGCTGGACAGAAGCCGCAGGTCATTGCAGATCTTGGACAGGCTGACAGCGCAGGTCTTCAGCACGGAGGAAATATTCACAAACCCGTCCAGGTTCTGGGTGGCGTCAAATAAGTTCTCCGCCTGGTAGCAGTTGGTCTGACACACCAGATTTACATTTTTAATAATATGGAAGAGATACACAGGATTTACGTTAATGGCCGTCCCCACAGCCGTGGCCCCGATATTGAGCATCTTCAGATCCTCATCCAGCCCCTTAAGCCGCTCAATATCCCGCATCACCACAGCGGAATAAGCCTCAAAAGACTGGCCCAGGCGGATGGGCACCGCGTCCTGCAGCTGGGTGCGGCCGATCTTCACCACGTCGTCAAACTCCACGGACTTCTGCTTCAAAGCCTTGTGAAGCCGCTCCAGCTCCCTCACAAGCCCGGGGAGAAGCTCCAGGATGGTCAGCTTCCCGGCGGATGGGATCACGTCGTTGGTGGACTGAGCCATGTTCACATGGTCATTGGGGTGGACGATGGAGTAATCCCCCTTTTCACCTCCCAGGATTTCGATGGCCCGGTTGGCGATCACCTCATTGGCGTTCATGTTGGCGGAAGTTCCCGCCCCGCCCTGGATGGCGTCCACAATAAACTGGTTATGTAACTTCCCCGCGATGATCTCATCGCAGGCCTGCAGGATGGCTTTTCCGATGCGTTCATCCAGCACATTGGCCGCCATGTTGGTCATGGCAGCGGCCTTCTTGATCCTGGCCAGATTGTTGATAAAAACCGGGTGCAGGGGACGCCCCGTGATATTAAAGTTGTGTTTGGCCCGCAGCGTCTGGACTCCATAATAGGCCTTTATGGGAACCTCCAGGGTTCCGATCGAGTCGGATTCAAGTCTCATAGTATATGCCCCTCTCTTTTTATTGCCTTTATTCTATTATAACAAATTCCCCAACTCTTTCAAGTTGTTTCATTCTCTCTTTGGATATTCTTTCTAAATTCTGAAAATTGAAAAAATATTCTTGATTTGATTGCGGTTTTCACATGCCTTGTGATATACTGTTTAATGGAAATGAGAAGGGAGACGACGCGATCAATGAAGAAACTGATTTCCTGGAATGTAAACGGATTGCGGGCCTGCGCAGGCAAAGGCTTTTTAGAATATTTTAGAGAAGCGGATGCGGATATCTTCTGCATCCAGGAGAGCAAGCTCCAGGAGGGCCAGATCGACCTTCCCCTGGAAGGGTATCACCAGTATTGGAACTACGCCAAGAAAAAAGGCTACTCAGGCACAGCCCTGTTCACCAGAGAAGAACCCATATCCGTCACAAACGGGATCGGCATAGAAGCCCACGACCAGGAGGGCCGGGTTATCACTGCCCGGTATCCGGATTACTATGTAGTCACCTGCTACACCCCCAACTCTCAGAGCGAGCTGGCCAGGCTGTCCTACCGCATGGAGTGGGAGGACGCGTTTCTGGCCTACTTAAAAAAGCTGGAAGAAGATAAGCCGGTGATCTTCTGCGGAGACTTAAATGTGGCCCACAGAGAGATCGACCTAAAAAACCCGAAGACCAACCGTAACAATGCGGGCTTTACGGACCAGGAGCGGGAAAAATTCACCCGCCTTCTGGAGGCAGGCTTCATAGACACCTACCGCTACTTTAACCCGGATAGAGAGGGAGTCTACTCCTGGTGGTCCTACCGCTTTAAAGCCAGGGAGAAAAACGCCGGCTGGCGCATTGACTACTTCTGCGTGTCCAAAAGCCTGGAGGGGCGCCTGGTCAGCGCGGACATCCACACACATGTCACAGGGTCAGACCACTGCCCCGTAGAGCTGGTGATCGCATGAACCTGATAACCATAGAACATTTGACCAAATCATACACGGAGCGCCTGCTGTTCGACGACGCGGATTTTGCCGTTAATGAGGGTGAAAAGATCGGCATCATCGGCATCAACGGAACCGGCAAGTCCACCCTCCTTAAGATCGCCGCCGGGTTAGAAGAGCCGGATGGCGGCGCCGTAGTGAGGGGACGGAACCTGGACATCCGCTACCTGCCTCAGAATCCCGTGTTTACGGCAGGGGACACCATACTGGAAAGCATTGTCCGGGACAATGAGGGCCATGACCACCCCTGGGACCTGGAGAGCCAGGCCAAGACCATGCTGACCAAGGTAGGCATATTTGACTTTGACGCCAGGGTGGAGACCCTGTCCGGAGGCCAGAGAAAGCGGGTCGCCCTGGTAAGCGTCCTGATGTCGGACACAGACCTTCTGATCCTGGACGAGCCCACCAACCACTTAGACAGCCAGATGGCCCAGTGGCTGGAAGACTACCTAAAAAAATTCCGGGGCGCCATTGTGATGATCACCCACGACCGGTACTTTCTGGACAGCGTGGCCAACCGCATCGTGGAGCTGGACAAGGGCAAGCTCTACAGTTACCAGTCCGGCTACGAAGGATACTTAAAACTAAAGGCAGAGCGCCTGGATATGGAGGCCGCCTCCGAGCGAAAGCGGCAGTCCATCCTGAAAGTGGAGCTTGCGTGGATGCAGCGGGGCGCCAGGGCCCGGTCCACCAAGCAGAAAGCCCACATTCAGAGGTACGAGGCCCTGCGGGACCAGAAAGGCCCCCAGGCAGACAGGGAGGTGGAGCTGGAGTCCGTCTCCAGCCGCCTTGGAAGAACCACCGTGGAGGCGGAGGGCCTGTGCAAAGCCTACGGCTCCAAGGTTCTCATACAGGATTTTAACTATATTTTTCTGAAAAACGACCGGGTGGGGATCATAGGCCCCAACGGCAGCGGCAAGTCCACCCTGATGAAGATGATCGCAGGGTGGGTACAGCCGGACAAAGGCGCGGTCCGGATCGGCCAGACCGTAAAGATGGGCTATTTTTCCCAGGAAAACGAGGCCATGGACGAAAGCCTGAAAGTCATTGACTATATCCGAAGCGGGGCGGAGTACGTGCAGACCAGAGACGGGAGCGTCAGCGCCTCCCAGATGCTGGAGCGCTTTCTGTTTCCGCCGGAAGTTCAATATACAGTCATAAGCCGTCTCTCCGGAGGAGAGAAGCGGCGGCTCTACCTTCTGCGAATCCTTATGGACGCGCCTAATGTGCTGCTCCTGGACGAGCCCACCAATGACCTGGACATCCGGACGCTGACCATACTGGAGGACTATCTGGACGGGTTCGAGGGCATTGTGGCTGCCGTGTCCCATGACCGGTACTTTCTGGACAGGACCATGAGGCGGATATTCGCCTTTGAGGGCCAGGGCCGGGTGACCCAGTACGAGGGCGGGTTCACGGATTACCAGGCGGCATGGGAGAGAAAACGCCTGGAAGAGAGCGCGGATGTAAGATCCGGGGAGGGCAGCAGGCTGTCCGGAGCAAAGGGAAAAGAAGAAACCAGAGGAAAAGACAGCCGGACCAGGGAGAAGAAGCTGAAATTCACCTATCAGGAGCAGAAAGACTGGGAAGTCATAGAGGACCAGATCGCGCAGCTGGAGGAAGAGATAGAAAAGCTGGACAGCCGGATCGAGGCGGCTGCCAGAGACTTTGTAAAACTGAGAGAACTGATGGAAGAGAAAGAAGAGAAGGAAAGACTGCTGGAAGAAAAGATGGAGCGATGGATGTACTTAAATGAGCTGGCGGACAGGATTGCTGCCGACAGATAAAGGGGGCACACAGTGGAAGCGTACACAAGAGTGACAGAGGAGACCCGTAGATATCCCATAGGACTTACCGTTACAGATAAAAGGTTACACATATCAGCCATTGGAGCAAAAGAGACGTGCAGTCTGGTGCTGTTTCAGCCGGACCGGGACGAACCGGAACTTAAGATACCCATGGACCCGGACATGCGGGAGGGGGACGTCTGGAACCTGACCGTGGAAGGGCGGTGGCCCAGAAGAACCATGTACTGCCTGGAGATGGACGGCGTTCTGAAAGCTGACCCCTGCGGGCGTCAGTTTACAGGGTGGGAGCAGTGGGGAGATTCGGAGAATATAGGACATCTGATGAAAAGCCCTCTGTACCCGGAGGCATTTGACTGGGAGGGGGATAAGCCGCCCCGTACTCCCATGCGCGATACCATTATCTACCGCTGCCACGTGCGGGGCATGACCTGCCACAAAACCTCCGGCGTCAGGAACAAGGGAACCTTCCGCGCCCTGACAGAGAAGATCCCTTATATAAAATCCCTGGGCGTCACCGCCGTGGAGCTGATGCCGGTAAACGAGTTTGGGGAGGTCATGGTGCAGGAGACCCAGTGGAACCCAAAAGCCCCGCAGAAGCCCCAGGCCACAGGCAGGCTGAACTACTGGGGCTACACCGGAGGGTACTACTACGCGCCCAAGGCCTCCTACAGCAGCGGGCAGAGAAAGCGGCCGGTCCATGAGTTCAAGACCCTGGTAAAAGAGCTCCACCGCCAGGGCATGGAGCTTATCACAGAGCTGTATTTCAGCGGAAAAGAGAGCCCGTCCATGGTGCTGGATATAGTCCGTTTCTGGGTCAAAGAATACCATGTGGACGGCATCCATCTGGTGGGATACGCCCCCACAGAGCTTATTGGCAGGGACCCGTACCTGCGCCGGGTCAAGCTGTTTGCCACCAGCTGGAGCGGTGTGGAGGGGACGAAAGACAAGCACCTGTCCCAATACAACGACGGGTTTCTCACGGACATGCGCAGGGTATTAAAAGGCGACGAAGATCAGACGCGCCCCCTGATCTTCCGCATCGGCCACAATCAAAAGGGCTTTGGCACGATCAACTACATGGCCCACACCAACGGGTTTACCATGATGGACATGGTATCCTTTGACCGCAAACACAACGAGGCCAACGGGGAGGACAACCGGGACGGCACCGACTACAACTACAGCTGGAACTGCGGCCATGAGGGGATCTCCAAGAAGAAAAAGCTGACGGAGATACGCCAAAAGCAGATCCGCAACGCCATGACCCTGTTGTTTTTAAGCCAGGGCACCCCCCTTCTGCTGGCAGGCGACGAGTTCGGCAATTCCAAATCCGGCAACAACAACGCCTACTGCCAGGACAACGATATCTCCTGGCTTAACTGGAACCAGCAAAAGACCAACCGGGATATTTTTGAATTTGCCCGGTACATTATAAATTTCCGCAGAAACCACCCGGTATTTCATATGGAAGAAGAACCGCTGAACATGGATTACCTTGCCTGCGGCCATCCGGACGTATCGTTCCACGGGGAGAAGGCCTGGAGGCCGGAATACGAGAACTTTCGCAGGCAGCTGGGAGTGCTCTACTGCGGGGAGTACGAAAAGAGGGAAGACGGGAGCCCGGACGACTATTTCTATGTCATGTATAACATGCACTGGGAGCCCCACGACTTCGGCCCGCCCCGCCCGCCAAAAGGGCGCAGGTGGCATGTGGCCATAGACACTTCCTTAAGTCAGATAAACGGTTTTTATGAGCCGGGGCAGGAACCCCTTCTGGAGGACCAGAGGCGGTATACGGTAAACAGCCGGTCTGTGGTGGTCCTGATCGGAAAAGCTTTTGAGACGGAGGACGATGTTGTCCCTAAAAGGCGAAAGGAAAAGAACGGACATGAAAAAGTATGATTATGTGTTAGTCGGAAGCGGCCTGTTTGCCGGAGTCTGGGCGTATCTGGCCGTAAAGCAGGGGAAGCGCTGTCTGGTGGTGGAGAAGAGAGACCACATCGGCGGCAATGTCTACTGTGAAGACATAGAGGGAATCCACGTACACAAGTACGGCGCCCACATTTTCCACACCAGCAATCGAGACGTGTGGGAGTTTGTCACCGGCCTGGCGGAGTTTAACCGCTACACCAACAGCCCGGTGGCCAACTACAAAGGCCAGATGTACAATATGCCCTTTAATATGAACACCTTCAGCAAGATGTGGGGAATCTCCACCCCCCAGGAGGCAAAGGACATTATCACCCGGCAGAGAGCCGGCATCACGGGGGAGCCGCAGAACCTGGAGGAGCAGGCCATCAGCCTGGTGGGCGTGGACCTGTACGAGAAGCTGGTAAAAGGCTACACGGAAAAACAGTGGGGAAGAGACTGCCGGGACCTGCCCGCCTTTATCATCAGGCGGCTGCCCGTGCGCTACACCTACGACAACAACTACTTTAACGACCTGTACCAGGGCATCCCCATAGGGGGATACAACGTGCTGATCAACCGGCTGTTTGAGGGCTGCGATATCCGGTGCCAAGAGGACTACCTGGAACATAAAGACCGTTATGACAGCCTGGGGGACACTGTGGTGTACACCGGAACCCTGGACTCCTACTACCAGTACCGCTTCGGCAGGCTGGAGTACCGAAGCCTGCGGTTTGAGACGGAGGTGAGGGACACGGACAATTTCCAGGGGGTGGCAGTGGTCAACTACACGGACAGGGAGACGCCCTACACCAGAATCATTGAGCACAAGCACTTTGAGTTCGGAACTCAGCCAAAGACCGTCATCACCAGGGAATACCCTGCCGCCTGGCAGCAGGGCATGGAACCCTACTACCCGGTCAATGACGAAAAGAACCAGCAGCTGTATGAGCGGTATGCGGCCCTGGCCGCAGAGGAGAGAGGTGTGGTCTTCGGCGGACGCCTGGCAGAGTATAAGTATTACGACATGGACAAAGTGATCGAATCAGCCCTGAAACGGGCCGGGCAGTACGGACTATATAAGGAATGACAGTTTAAGAAGAAAGCCGGCGGGAAAAAACAGGATATTTTTTTCCCGCCGGCTTTTTAAACGAAACAGTTTTTGACTTTGGCATATGATAATGGTATAGTATAATGAAAACTGTCAATCATATTCTGGCAGTGATAAACGTCAGACAGCCAATTGGTATAATGGAGAGTTTTATGAGAAAGCAAAGAGAAAGCAGACGGGACATAGGTATGCCGTTGATCTTATCTATTTTAGTGGTTTTCTTTACTTTAGGAACCACGGTATTCACGTTGTCCCAGAGGATCTCAGCGGAGATGTCCTCATCGGCTATAAACAATCTCAGCGAAAGTCTGGATCTGGTTAAAGGGACTCTGGAGGCTATCTTGACAAAGGAGGCGGAATTTCAGAAGCTGATTGCCAACGAAGTGGCGATGTTAGAGCAGCCGGAAGAATTTATCCGCTCTTATAATCGAAATCGAACCATGGTTAAACTCTCATTTATCGCGTCCGGCGAAGAGACAGGTATTTCCAATACCAGCGATTTCTTTTCCGAGGCGGATCTGGATTTTTCCGCCGGAAAGACTGTGGAAGGGCTGCCTGTTTCCCAGTCTTACTTAAACAGCATGGGAACATGGGCTTACACCATGAAATGTCCGGTTGAGAGAAACGATGATGAAATAGGAGTTCTCTATATAGAATACATTTATGATTCTTTTGAAGAATCCCTGCCTGTCGGCTTTTACGGCGGCAATGCTCTGCTCTATATTATGGACGCCAAAAGCCAGCGCTTTGTGTTAAAGCCAAGAGGCATGGGCGAGCGTCAGGCCGGTCATTTAAATCTGGAGGATTTCTACCGGGCCAACAACATCCTTGAACCGGATGTTCAGAGAGCGGTAGAGGAGAGCGTGGATATGGGGAAAAATTTTATGTTCTACCATCATATCCGGAATATGGATTCCCTGATCTTTATGTGGGCGGTCAATGAGGGCGCTATTTATCTCATTGGATATGTGCCTATTGAGGCGATCCAGCAGGAGGGAAAGGCTGTAAACCAGAACATCTACACAGTTGTGCTGGTTATGCTGGCCGCGTTTTTGATTTGCTGCATATTATATTATCTGAATCAGCGGCAGCGGATCAAGCTTCGGAGGGAGCGGGAGGCAGAGAGGGAGATACATAGTCGTCAGCTGGCGGAAGCCCTTCAGGCGGCTCAGGTGGCAAGCAGATCCAAGACCATGTTTCTCTCCAACATGTCCCATGACATCCGCACGCCTATGAACGCGATCCTGGGATTTACCACCCTTCTCGCCAAAGACGCGGACAATCCGGCAAAGGTAAGGGAATATACGGCTAAGATCACCGCGTCGGGACGCCATTTGCTCAGCCTTATTAATGATGTGCTGGACGTGTCCAAGATCGAGAGCGGTAAGGTGGTGCTGACGATCGGGGACTTTACATTGAGCGATCTGGTGTCCTCCGTGGACGCGATCATCCGCCCCATGGCAAAGGACCGGAACCAGAGTTTTGACGTGTCAGTGACAGACATTAAACATGAGTACCTTATCGGCGACGAGACCAGGATCAACCAGATTTTAATTAATCTTTTGTCCAATGCGGTGAAATATACGCCTGAGGGCGGCCATATCTGGTTCCGCATCATCGGGCTTCCCCAGCGGTCCAGCCAGTTTGAGCATATCCGCATCGAGGTGGAGGATAACGGATACGGCATGACACCGGAATACTTAGAGACGGTGTTTGACGCGTTTACCAGGGCGGAAAACAGCACGACCAATAAAGTTCAGGGAACAGGGCTGGGCATGGCTATCACCAAAAATATCGTGGAACTTATGGGAGGCACTATTCAGGTATCCAGCCAGATTGATAAAGGGAGTATCTTTACAGTGGAGCTGGAGCTTCGTATACCTGATGGACAGGCAGACCGTCAGTTTTGGAGGGACAGCCACATTTGGCGGATCCTGGCAGTGGATGACGACGAGGAGGTCTGCAACAGCGTCCAGACGCTTATGAAAGATACAGGAGTGGAGGTTGACACGGTTCAAAACGGGGGAGACGCCGTATCCAGGGTCAGGGAAGCGGCTGACGGGGAGAATGGCTATCAGATGATTTTGCTGGACTGGAAGATGCCGGGAATGGATGGGGTGGAGACGGCCAGAGAGATCCGCAAGGCCAGGCCGGATATTCCGATCCTGTTTTTGACTGCCTATGACGGCTCTGAGGTGGAGGAAGAAGCCAGACGGCTGGGCAATGCAGGGATTCTGGCCAAACCCTTTTTCGTGTCCGCGTTTAAAGAAAAGATAGCGGCCATGGGGGATGGCTGCATCCGCGAATCAGCGCCCAAGACGACAGAATCAGATAGTTTAAAAGGATTAAGATTTCTTGTGGCGGAGGACAATGACATTAATGCGGAGATCTTATCCGAACTTCTGGATATAGAAGGGGCGGTGTGCGAGATCGTGGAAAACGGCCAGATAGCAGTGGCGCGTTTTGCCGAGACAGAGCCAGGGACATTTGACGCGATTTTGATGGATGTGCAGATGCCGGTGATGAACGGGTATGAGGCAGCCAGAGCGATTCGGGCTTCGGGGCGGGCGGATGGGGAACAGATCCCTATCATAGCCATGACGGCCAATGCTTTTGCGGAAGATGTGAGAGATGCCCTGGAAGCCGGGATGAACGCGCATGTTGCAAAGCCTATAGATATGAAGCTGCTAAAAGAGGCTATGGATCAATATAGAAAGAAAGAGGGATAGGTATGAAAAGAGCAGGACGGATCTGTCTTGCTGCTCTGGCGGCATTGGCCATAGGAGGCTGCGGGGCAAAGGTAGAACCAGATAAAAACCTGATCGCGGACCACGGCGGGGAAAAGAAAGTGGTGAATCTGTTTGGACCTATGGAAAAGTCCAAACCAAATGTGGAGAACGCGGCCAGAAACGCGTTTGACAGAACCATTGCTATAGCAGAGGAGCGTTTCGGCCTTACTGTAGAGTACAGAACCTACACGGCGGAGGACTACACGGAGAAGACCTATGATGATGTGACCCTTGACAGAGCCCGCAACAATATGGATGATCTGTACCTGTTGAATCCGGATACCATTCAGATCCTGGGGGAGGAGGGAAGGCTGTTAGACCTGTCAGGGCTTGACAGCGCCAAAAATCTGCGGGATGTGGTAAAGACTGGCAACACGGTCAACGGAAAACTGGTGGCAATTCCCCAGGAGGTGGTGGCTTACGGCCTGTTTGTCAATAAGGATATGTTTGATCAATATGGTCTTCAGCTTCCGGACACTCCCGGGGAGCTGATGGAGTGCTGCAGGGTGTTTCAGGAAAACGGGATCGACACCCCCATTGGGGCAAACCGGTGGTGGCTGGAGAACTTTGTTTTTGCCCAGGCCTATGCGGATCTGTATAACGGCGGCAATACAAAGGCGGAGATAGACGCCCTCAATGAGGGGAAGGCCAAGTACAGCGACTATATGCGGCCTGGATTTGAGTATCTTCAGGAGCTGATGGATAGAGGATATATCGACAGAGAGACAGCCTCCACATATGAGGCCATTGATGGGGAAGGGCCGGATTTCCTTGCTCAGAAAACGCCGATTGTCATGGCGTACTGGGGGGCAGCCAACGCGGAGACTGCCTATGGAAAACCGGATTTTGAGATGCAGGTCATCGGATTTCCCAGCAGCCGGGGCCAGATGCCGGTGATGGCCATGTCGGGATATGGGATCAGCGCGGATGCGGAACACCTGGAGGAGACCATACAGGTGCTGGATACCATTCTCTCTGATGAGGCCCTGGAATTATATACGCAGGTCAATAAAGTGATCTCCCCCTCCAAAAACGTGGAGGGGGACTGCATTCCGGCTTTGAAGCCTCTGAATGACAGGATACAGGAAAACGTCTATGTGCTCGGCTCTAATGCCAGCATGAAGATGGAACAGTGGGGCAATACCTGTATCGTTGTGCGCAAGCTTTTAGGCGGCGCCACCGTGGATGAGTGTATGGCAGAACTTGACAGGCTTCAAAAGGAGTCGCTAAAGTCTAATTGATGGAAAAATCCACGCAGATCCTGGCTTCGATGCTGACCTGCCCCGGTTCCACCGCCATATCCGCCATGGCGGCTTTGGCGGCGCCTCCGCTGTCTCTGGAAGATTCGGAGTAGCTGTTATACCGCAGTTCCTGGGAATCCGTGTATTCTTCCACATGAACGACGGCGCCCAGAGCGCAGCCGCTGGCCTCAGCCATAGCCTGGGCTTTTTCCCGGGCAGAGGCGATGGCCTTGGTCAGGGCTTCCTGATAGCAGGCGTCATACTGGCTGGAAAAATAGGAGACGCGGTTGATATTATTGATGCCTGCGTCTACGCAGGCGGTGAGCAGGGTTCCGGTCTGTTCGATGGTAATGTCGGACACCGTAAGGGCGCTTTCCATCTCATACCCGGTGATCTTCTGGCCGGCAGACCAGTCGTAAATAGGGTTCATGCCGTAGTTTGAAGTCTGGATGGACTCGGCGCTGATGCCGAAATCTTTGAGAAACTGGATCACCCTGGTCAGATCTTCGTTGTTCTTCTCCTGGCAGGTCTTGGCGTCTTTTTCCTGAGTTGTGACGCTGAAACGGATCTGGGCCATGTCGGGAACTACCTTTACGGTCTCCGCGCTCTGAACGGTTATGACGTTCTGTTCCACATTGCGCACTTCGATGTAATTTGGAAAGGACAAAGCCTGGGTCTCGGCGGCCAGGGGCTGGGAAGCGCATCCGGCGGCAGTGGCTACGGTCAGGGACAGGGCGGCTGTGGATAATAATCTTTGTATTGGTTTCATGAGTATCAATTCCTTTCATGTTTGTTTTTCTTTTATTTTACAGGAAAATCCAGAGCAATGTATTTCTTTTCCCTTAATATATTGGGTCAAAATTGGGAGATTGTGGTATAATGCTTTAGGAAGCGCGCTGACGCATGGGGGGATTCTATTTTTGGACGGGAGTGGTTCGGATGATAAAATTGTCGGGGATCATGGGTATCCCTCTGTTAAAAAAAAGTCGTTATACAGGCAGCGACGGCCCTTTAAGGTTTGTTCTTGAAAAGAGAAGCAGCCAGGAGGAGGAAGACGGGCTGGCTGCGGTCTACTGGATCGGGGAGGCGTGTTCTGACGTCACGCCCCAGGAGGATAAGACCGAGAGATTATTTCCGTTTACCGAGGAGGGGCTTTTGGATGCCCAGGCGTGGCTTAATGAACAGTTGGAAGGAGGAGAAGGCAGTGACAGAAAAGGAAGTGCTGAAGCAGTGGATTGAGGAAAGCGATAATATCGTTTTCTTTGGGGGAGCGGGGGTGTCTACGGAGAGCGGGATTCCGGATTTCAGAAGCCAGGACGGGCTCTATCACCAGGAGTACCAATATCCGCCGGAGACCATCATCAGCCACAGCTTTTACCAGAGAAATCCGGAGGAGTTTTTCAGATTCTATAAAAACAAGATGGTGATCACCGACGCAAAGCCCAACAAAGCCCACCTGGCTTTGGCCAGGTTAGAGGAGCAGGGGAAGTTAAAGGCTGTTATTACCCAGAATATTGACGGGCTCCATCAGATGGCGGGAAGCAGGGAGGTTCTGGAGCTTCACGGCTCTATCCATCGGAATTACTGTGCAAAATGCGGGAAGTTTTACGGTCTGGAGGCTGTGACCCAGGCGGAGGGTGTGCCCAGATGCGGCTGCGGCGGGATCATAAAACCCGATGTGGTGCTCTATGAGGAGGGGCTGGACCAGAAGACCATCCAGAAGGCGGTGGGGTATATCCGGCAGGCGGATGTGCTGATCGTGGGAGGCACTTCCCTGGTGGTCTATCCTGCGGCAGGGCTTATTGACTACTATGAAGGCAGTAAGCTGGTTCTCATCAACAAGTCGGAGACCGGCAGGGACAGCCAGGCAGACCTGGTGATCCGGGAGCCGATCGGGCAGGTGTTTGAGAGTCTTTTGGAGGGGTAAGGATCGACATGGCAGATCATGTGGTTTTTGAAGTGGGACACATTGTAAAATTAAAAAAACCCCATCCCTGCGGAAGCCAGGAATGGGAGATTCTTCGGGTAGGCGCGGATTTTCGGCTGAAATGCCTGGGCTGCGGCCACCAGATCATGGTGGAGCGGAAACTGGTGGAGAAAAACTGCAGAGGCATCCGAAAGCCATAAAGCCCCGGTCATCGCGCCGGGCAGGGGACTTCGGCTTACCGTCTGATATACTGGATGGCAACACACCGGGGCCCGCCCTGGGCCACAAAAGCGGCGCTCAGCTCCAGGATCCGGATCTCCAGATCCTGGAAAGCGCGTTGGAATAAAGCCTTTATCTTCTGGGCATCTTCAAGGGCATTGCCATGGGAGATGTAGAGAATATGATCCTTTCCCAGATGCCTGTCTTTCAGACTGGCAATGATGCTCTCGGCAGCAGAGGCCATGGTCCGCTTGATGCCGAACTTATCAAGCCGCTTTCCGTCCCTGGTCAGCTTCATGATGGGTTTCAGCTTCAGCACGGAGCCTGTGGCCGCGGCCAGAGGAGTAAGGCGTCCGCCCCGCTTGAGGAAGGAAAAGTCCTGCGGGATCAGAAAGGACTCGGAGTTGTCCGCGGCTTCACAAAGCCAGGCCAGTATCTCCTGGGCTGTAGAGCCGGATTCTTTCATCTTCTGGGCAGTCTGCACCATATACTGGTGAGGACCGCACAGGGTACGGCTGTTAAACACATGGATGCGTTCCTTATGGTCAGTCATCTCCCTGGCGCCGCAGGCAGTCTGGTAGGTGCCGGACAGTCCGTCAGCCATGGAGATGTCTATGATCTCAAAATCTTTATAAGTCTCAAAAGCTTCCAGCACATCTCCTAAAGGCGGCTGAGAGGTGGTGGGCAGCAAGCCCCGGTCAATCTTCTCATAATACTGGTCCATGTCAAGCAGCAGGTCTCTCTCATGGCTGTCGCCAATACAGACGCACAAAGGGACCGCTTCAAATCCAGCTGCTCTGGCTTCTTCCGGCGTATACAGGGAAGAAGAATCTGTAATAATCTGTACCATATATTCCCCCAAGTAAATATAGTTTTAAAAACTATTTGTCAAAGTTTAATTTACCTTATATTAAGTAGGCAGTCAAGCAGAAAGCGACATTTTTCGACCTTGTATTTGTTTTTATACAAATACTTGTGAATTAAGGGCTTTGTGGTATAATTAGGATGTGGTTCTGACAGACACGAATAAAAGCAGATAATAGATAGTAAAGGAGATAAAACCTATGGACAGAATGGTTGGCACTGTATCACGAGGAGTTCGCGCGCCGATTATCCGGCAGGGAGACGATCTGGCGCGGATCGTCGTAGATTCCGTATTGGCGGCGGCAGAAAGCGAGAGATTTCAGATTCAGGATAAGGATGTGATCGCTGTCACAGAGGCTGTTGTAGCCCGGGCTCAGGGAAATTATGCCACCACAGAACAGATAGCCGCGGATGTAAAGAAGAAATTCGGTGACAACACCGTAGGCATTTTGTTTCCTATTTTAAGCAGAAACCGTTTCGCCATCTGCCTTAAGGGCATTGCCATGGGCTGTAAAAAGGTTGTTTTGATGCTCAGCTACCCTTCGGACGAGGTGGGGAATCACCTTATTGACCTGGATATGCTGGATGAGAAAGGGGTTAATCCCTGGAGCGACGTGCTGACAGAGGAGCAGTACCGTCAGCTGTTCGGATACCAGAAGCATTATTTTACGGGCGTTGACTATGTGGATTACTACAAACAGCTTATTTTGGACGCCGGGGCGCAGGTGGAAGTTATCTTTGCCAATAATCCCAAGGCCATCCTCCAGTATACGGACTGCGTGCTCACCTGCGATATCCACAGCCGTCAGAGGACCAAGAGGATCTTAAAAGCCGGCGGGGCAAAGAACGTGTACTGCCTGGACGAGATCCTGACAGAAAGCGTGGACGGAAGCGGATACAATGACAAATACGGCCTGTTAGGGTCCAATAAAGCCACGGAGGATTCCGTAAAGCTGTTCCCCATCCGCTGCCAGGAGATGGTGGACCGGATCCACGGGCTGATGGCGGAAAAGACAGGTAAGAATGTGGAAGTCATGATCTACGGAGACGGGGCTTTTAAAGATCCGGTAGGTAAGATCTGGGAGCTGGCCGATCCGGTGGTCTCCCCGGCCTACACCCCGGGACTTGAGGGCACGCCCAATGAGGTAAAGCTGAAATATCTGGCTGACAATGATTTCGCGTCCCTGTCAGGTGAAGCGTTAAGAGAAGCCATCAAGGGCTATATTAAGGAAAAGGATGAAAAAGCGGTGAACCTTAAGGGAACCATGGTGACACAGGGGACCACGCCCAGAAGGCTGACAGACCTGATCGGCTCCCTGGCGGATCTGACCAGCGGAAGCGGAGACAAAGGGACGCCTATCATCTATATTCAGGGATATTTTGATAATTATACGAAGTAAGTCCCTCAAAACCCCTTGCATTTCCAGGAAATATCTGATAGAATACTAATTCGTGACACATGAATCCTTGCTCCCGAAGCTGAAAACGGGGGCCAGAGACCAGAAGGAGGTAAGAAACTATGAACAAATATGAATTAGCAGTTGTTCTTAGCGCAAAACTCGAAGATGATGAGAGAGCCGCAGCCATTGAGAAGGTACAGGGGTATATCACCCGCTTCGGTGGCACAGTGACCAACGTTGATGAATGGGGTAAGCGGAGACTTGCTTACGAGATTCAGAAGATGAAAGAGGGCTTCTACTACTTCATCCAGTTCGAGTCTGATTCCGTTTGTCCTAACGAAGTGGAAGCCCACGTTCGGATCATGGAGCCGGTTATCAGATACTTATGCGTAAGACAGGATGCATAGTCGATAGAGAAAGAGGATCGTATGAATAAAGTAATCTTAATGGGCAGACTGACCAGAGACCCGGAAGTAAGGTATTCTCAGGGCGAGCGCTCTATGGCCATCGCCAGGTACACCCTGGCTGTGGACAGACGGGGACGCAGAAGCCAGGAGGGAAGCGAGCAGACCGCGGATTTTATTCCCTGCGTGGCCTTTGACAGGGCAGGGGAATTTGCGGAGAGATACTTCCGTCAGGGGATGAGGGTCCTGATCTCAGGGCGCATCCAGACTGGCAGCTACACCAACAGAGATGGACAGAAAGTATATACGACGGAAGTGATCATAGAAGACCAGGAGTTCGCTGACAGCAAGAACGCGTCAGGAGGCGGCACAGGCGGAGGGTACGGCGGCGGTTATCAGCAGCCGGCTTCCAGACCGGAGCCTGCCAGCGCCATTGGCGACGGATTCATGAATATTCCGGACGGAGTCGAGGACGAGGGACTTCCGTTCAACTAGGCAAAAACCGCAACATATCATATAAGGAGGTACAAGCTCATGGCTTTCAATAAAAATGACAAACCAGACGGCGCAAAAGTAAGAAGACCCGGCGGTATGCGGAGAAGAAAAAAAGTCTGCGTGTTCTGCGGTGAGAAGAACGGCGAGATCGATTACAAGGATACCAACAAGTTAAAGAGATACGTATCCGAGAGAGGTAAGATCCTTCCCAGAAGGATCACCGGCAACTGCGCAAAGCATCAGAGAGCTTTGACTGTGGCGATTAAGAGAGCCCGTCATATCAGCCTTATGCCATATACCATGGAGTAAGATCTACAGACACAAAGCCCGGAGATACTGGTTTTCCGGGCTTTTTTTGGTTTCCGGATCATATAGACGAATGATAGCGGGTGTGGTATAATTAAAGCAGTGCGCATGTGAAAAAGGAGAAACGCCCATGAATACAGGGAAAAAAATAACCGGTCAGCTGGGGCTTTACCTTCAATGGCCATTGCTGCTTTCCATCATGATCGTTGTGATGAACATAGCCATTGCTATTATCGATACCACAGCCGGTCTTGCCATGTTTTGTTTTACTGTGATCTACCTGATCATAGCCATTTTCCTATATGTCTACAAGAGGAAGGGGATCATGGCCGGATTGGTGGAGTTTTCGGCTGATTACGCGTGGATACAGCGGAAATTATTGATGGATCTGCATATACCCTATGCCATTGTAGATGAAAGCGGCCGCATCCTGTGGACCAACACCCAGTTTTCCAGGATCATAAAACAGGAAAAGGGCGGCATCAAGACCATCACCGCCATGTTTCCGGATGTGACAAAGGAGTATCTTTCCGGGCTTAAGGAGAGTACCAGCGTTCACAGTACCTTTGGGGACCGTCTTTACCAGGTGGAGTTAAAGCCCATCGTCATAGAGAAGGATGATATCAAACCCGGGACCGGATCTACGGTGCTTCCAAAGGATAAGCCGCTTATAACCGTCTACCTGTTTGACGAGACCCAGATCCTGCGCCTGAGCCAGGAAGTCAACGACCAGAAGATGGTAGCCGGGCTTATTTACCTTGACAACTACGAGGAGGCCCTGGCCAGCGTGGAGGAGGTGCGCCGTTCCCTTCTCATGGCTCTCATAGAGCGGAAGATCAGCAAGTATATCAGCAGGATGAACGGTATTGTGAAAAAGATGGAAAAGGACAAATATTTCTTTGCCATCAAGAACAAGTATGTGGAAGAACTGCGGGAGCAGCGTTTTTCGATTCTGGAGGAAGTAAAAGCCGTGAACATCGGCAACGAGATGTCCATAACATTAAGCATCGGCCTTGGCCGGGGCAGCGACACTTACAGCCAGAATTATGAGCTGGCCCGCATGGCTATGGATATGGCTCTGGGCCGGGGCGGCGACCAGGCGGTCTTAAAGGAGCAGGATAAGATCGAGTATTTTGGCGGCAAGTCCCAGCAGCAGGAAAAGACCACCCGGGTCAAAGCCAGGGTAAAGGCTCACGCCCTTCGGGAACTGATCGAGACAAAGGATACCTTGATGATTATGGGCCATAAGCTGGGGGATGTGGATTCCTTCGGCGCGGCTCTGGGGATCTACCGCATTGCCACATCTCTGAATAAAAAGGCTCATATTGTTATCAATGACATCACCTCATCGGTCCGTCCTATGATGGAGCGGTTTTTGAACAACCCGGACTATCCGGACGATCTCTTCCTCACAGGAGACAAGGCCTGCGATCTTGTAGATGCCAACACGGCCCTGGTTGTGGTGGATGTAAACCGCCCCAGCATCACCGAGGCCCCGGAGCTTCTCACCCTGGCCAAGACCATCGTGGTCCTGGACCATCACCGCCAGAGCAGCGAGATCATCACCAACGCGGTGCTGTCCTACGTGGAACCCTACGCGTCCTCGGCCTGCGAGATGGTGGCGGAGGTATTGCAGTATATCGCGGATGACATCAAGATAAAGCCTCAGGAGGCGGACACGATGTACGCCGGCATTGTGATTGACACCAACAATTTTAACAACCAGGCAGGGGTCCGCACCTTTGAGGCGGCGGCATATTTAAGGCGGTGCGGAGCCGATATCGCCAGGGTGCGCAAGATGTTAAGGGAGGAGATGGCCGACCACAAGGCCAAGGCAGAGGCAGTCAGCCAGGCGGATGTGTACCAGGGGGCCTTTGCCATCAGCGTATGTCCCTCAGAGGGGATTGAGAACCCCACCATCGTGGCGGCCCAGGCAGCCAATGAACTTTTGGAGATCAAAGGCATCAAGGCCTCTGTGGTCATGTCAAAATACAACAACACCATATATCTAAGCGCCCGCTCTATTGACGAGGTGAACGTTCAGGTGATGATGGAGCGGTTAGGCGGCGGCGGGCACAGGACCGTGGCGGGAGCGCAGCTTCCGGGGGCTACGGTAGAAGAGGCCAAAGAGAGAGTAAAACACGTTATTAAAGAGATGATAGAGAAGGGAGAAGTCAGTTAACATGGAGATCGTGTTATTAGAAGATGTAAAAGCATTGGGAAAAAAGGGAGAGATCGTTAAGGTCAACGAGGGGTACGCCAGAAACTTTATTCTGCCCAAGAAGCTGGGAGTGGAGGCCAACTCAAAGAATTTAAACGACTTAAAGCTTAAGAAGGCCAATCAGGAGAAGATCGCGGCCAAGCAGCTGGCAGAGGCTAAGGAGCTGGGGGAGAAGCTTGAGAAGGCTTCCATAACCCTGTCCATCAAAGCAGGGGATAACGGCAAGGCCTTTGGCTCCGTGTCCGGCAAGGAGATCAGCAAAGCGATCCAGGAACAGCTGAACCTGGAGATCGACAAGAAGAAGCTGGTGCTTCCGGAACCCTTAAAGACTTTCGGAACCCATGAGGTTCCTGTTAAGCTTCACAGGGATGTGACGGCAAAGCTGTCCGTCAAGGTTACAGAGGCCTGACAGCTTATCGTTTAAGGTTGTTTACAGGGAGCAGAGAAAATGGAGAACAGAATGGACGAAGCCCTCATCAAACGTGTCCTTCCCCACAGCATTGAGGCGGAGCAGTCCGTGATCGGTTCCATGCTTATGGACAGGGAGGCCATTATCGCGGCGTCCGAGATCGTGACCGGAGAAGATTTTTACCAGCATCAGTACGGTATCATGTTTGAATCTATGACAGAATTGTTTAATGAGGGGAAACCGGTTGACTTAGTGACCCTTCAGGACCGTCTAAAGGAGAAAGATGTTCCCCCGGAGGTCAGCAGTCTGGAATTTGTCAGGGACATTATCACCACAGTGCCCACGTCGGCCAATGTAAAGTCCTATGCCAATATTGTCCGGGAAAAGGCTGTCCTTAGAAGGCTTATCAAGGTAAATGAGGAGATTGCCAACGACTGCTATCTGGGCAGGGAATCTCTGGAGACGATCCTTGCGGACACTGAGAAGAAGATCTTTGATCTGCTCCAAAGCCGCAGTTCCGGAGATTTTGTCCCGATCCGCCAGGTGGTGCTCAATGTGCTGGAGAATATTGAGAAGGCTTCAAAGACCAAGGATACGGTCACAGGCGTTCCCACAGGATTCATTGACCTGGACTACAAGACATCCGGGTTTCAGCCCTCGGACTTTATCCTGATCGCCGCCCGGCCTTCCATGGGAAAGACGGCCTTTGTCCTGAACGTGGTGGACCATGTGACCGTGAGGAGAGGGACTCCCTGCATGGTATTCAGCCTGGAGATGTCCAAGGAACAGCTGGTAAACCGTATGCTGTCCATGGAGTCCAACGTGGATTCCCAGAAATTAAGGACAGGCACGCTGACGGATTCCGACTGGGACGCTGTGGTGGAGGGCGTGGGCGTTATCGGCAGTTCCAAGCTGATCATTGACGACACGCCGGGGATCTCTATCACGGAGCTGCGCTCCAAGTGCAGAAAGGCCAAGTTAGAGCATGACATAGGCATAGTCATTATTGATTATCTTCAGCTGATGACAGGAAGCGGAGGCAGGGGCAGCGACAACCGGCAGCAGGAGATCTCCGAGATTTCCCGCTCCCTAAAAGCCCTGGCCAGGGAACTGCAGGCCCCTGTGGTGGCTTTGTCCCAGTTAAGCCGCGCGTGTGAGACCAGGACGGACCACCGCCCTATGCTCTCGGACCTTCGAGAATCGGGCGCTATCGAGCAGGACGCGGATGTGGTCATGTTTTTATACCGCGACGATTACTATAATAAAGATTCAGAGATGAAGGATATGGCGGAGGTTATCATCGCAAAACAGCGTAACGGCCCCATTGGGACCGTGAACCTGGTGTGGATGCCTCAGTACACAAAATTTGCCAACGCAGTCAGACAGCCGGGACAGTAGATGTCCCGGTTTTTTATTTTCTTGGCATATTATTCCCATCCGGCTCATATGATAATAATAAGATTCACCCCCATAAGGGCAGAGAGTATACGTTTTCCATGAATATGGAGACAAAAGGAGAGGATGTTATGGCTGAGGTACATTATTTTATATCAGATGCATCGAAGCAGGTAGATGTGGAGTCCCATGTTCTCAGATACTGGGAGGACGAGCTGGACCTGGAAATACCGAGAAACGATATGGGGCACCGGTACTATACGGAATACCATATCCGCTTATTTCGTCAGATAAAGGAGCTGAAGGAAAAAGGATACCAGCTAAAGGCGATAAAGAATGCGTTGAATAAAATGGCAGGTGCTGTGGAGGAGATTACCATCACCGAAGATTATATGGAGGAAGACATGAAGGCAGCTTGGAATGAGGGGCCGGCAAGAGAGAGGACAGGGAAAGCGGGTTCAAAGGAAGAGAAACCGGAAGGCGGACAAGCCGGGGAAGCGCTGAGGGAGAAGTTGAAGGAAGCAGCGATGAAAAAAGTCCCGGAGGCAGGCAGGACAGAGCCGCCTAAGGTTAAGAAAGGCGCGGATCAGGAGAGTCAGCCCGTACCGGCGCAGCAGAGGACTGAGCAGAAGGAAAAGACAGCCAAAGGCAAACTTAAGCCTCAGGGAAGCGTCCAGGGCGGCGGGCAGGAAAACCTTGATGCTTCACGCCCCCAGCCAGGGACCCTTCCAAGTCCGCCTCAGCCAAATGTCCGCAGCCAGGAGATGACTGCCCGCAAACCGGAGAACGGAGAGCTGAACGCCGAGAAGATGGCCAGGTTTCAGAGCGTTATGAACCATATCATCGGGCGGGCCATGGACGCCAACATGGACAGGCTTGCCCGGGAAGTCAGCGATACGGTCAGCGAGGACGTGACGGACAAGGTGATGAAAGAAGTGGAATATCTGATGCGGGTCAGCGACGAGAAGGAGGAAGAGCGCTTTAAGCAGCTGGACGAGACGATCCGGGCGTATCAAAGGCAGGGAAAAGGCCGCGCCGAAGCCGCCGCGACCAAGCTTCCCTTTTTTAAGAAGAAAAAGTTCGCAAAAAGCGGGAAAAAGCTGTTTTAACCCGCGAAGAGACAGGCATCTACAAAGCTCTTGAAAAGAAGCGCGGCGGCCCTGTCTTGTTCCCACAGGTATTCCGGATGCCACTGAACCGCCAAAAGCCATGGATATCCCGGCATTTCCAGTCCTTCTGTCAGCCCGTCGGGGGACGTGGCGCAGGCAGTCAGGCCGGGGGCCAGGTCTTTGACAGCCTGATGATGCATACTGTTGACCTTGAGGGAGCCGCAGCCGCAGATCCGGGCCAGAAGGCTTTGGGGGGCCAGGGCTACGGTGTGGGACGGGATGTCATAGTCATAGGGCTGTCTGTGGGCCAGGGGAAAAGCCGGTTCCTGCCCCGTGCCGCGGCAAAACTGGCTGGGGATATCCTGATATATGGTTCCGCCCAGTCCCACATTGATGATCTGGATCCCCCGGCAGATACCGAGAATCGGTTTTTTGGCAGCCATGACATGGGGGAGCAGGGACAGCTCCATGGCATCCCGCTTTGAAGACACATTGCCGCATTGGCCATGGGTCTCCTCCCCAAAGAGAAAGGGGTGGGGATCAGGGCCTCCGGTAAAGACAAAGCCGTCAAACATGCCGGCGATCTGGCGGTAATCTTCCATGGCAGGCTCCAGGGGAAGCATGACCGGAATGGCTCCGGCAGCGGTCAGAGCTTTTAGGTAGGTGGGACGGAGAAAGGCGTCCTGGCTGTCTGTGTTGTGACCTGGGGTCAGGCCGATAACGGGTTTGTTCATAGAATCTCCTTTCAAAAACAGAATGCCTCTTCCTAAACGGGAAGAGGCATTTTAAGTATTGGATGGATATTCTTAAGCTTCGCTGATAGCGCCGGTTGGGCAAGCGCCTTCGCAAGCACCGCAGTCGATGCAGGCGTCAGCGTCGATTACATACTGACCATCTCCCATAGAGATAGCGCCTACAGGACACTCGCCTTCGCAGGTGCCGCAGGATACACAAGCATCACTAATAACACGTGCCATAATTCTTACCTCCTTATATTCTATCATTTGTGTAATCATTTTATACCATAATCCGTGAATATTCAAGAGGAAATTGCAGGCGCGATTGTTTAAAATTGAAAGCAATGCCAGATAGAATTATTTTTCATCAGAATACAGATACTAAAGAAGGTATGCGGATTCTTTGCTTGCCAAGTTTTGGGAAAAGTATTATAGTAGTATCAGCACATGGAAAGGAGGAGTTACCCATGCAGATCAATAAAGAAATGCTGATCGGACAGCTGGTGCAGATGGACGAGCTGATCCCCCAGATGCTGATGGGCGCCGGAATGCACTGTTTAGGATGTCCGTCCGCACAGGGCGAGAGCCTGGAAGAAGCGTGTTATGTTCATGGAATCGACTGCGATGACCTGGTATCCAAGATGAATGAGATCCTGGCCGACCGCTGATCTTAGACAGGGATAAAAGCATCAAAAAGAGCCGTCCGCGTAAACGTGGGCGGCTCTTTAAAAGGAGAAAGAATAACAATCAAAAAGAGGAGAACACCTGGAGGGCCTTATCCTGGCAGATAACCTCATAATGTTCCAGATAATAGGCCTCGCTGGCGTATTCGTGGTGAACCTTGGTTCCATATTCGGCAAGCACATTGCAGGCGCGGCTGAATGCCAGGGAGTCGCTGTCGTCATTTTTTATGACCAGAAAATACTGGGAGGTATCCGGTTTTTTGTAGAGGGTGTTAACGCCGTCGAAAATACTCTTCACGGCCCGGGCGGCTTCTGATATCATGTCCAGGCTGTCAAAAGAATAGATCCGCAGGGAGGGACCGTCCGTCTGAGTCTCCCCGTCGCCTCCGGCCAGGGTGTTGTCCGAGATCAGGGAAGAGAGGTGCTCCCCCAACAGCTTGGACAACCCGTCCGCGCCCTCCAACAGCTCGCTTGCCAGGTTGGACAGCAGATCAGCGGGGACATCGGTGCATGGGGAGAACTTAGAAAAACGGGTATCCAGTTCTTCCGGGTCCTCGATCTTGGTGATCACCAGCATGATGCTCTCATTGGAAAGGGGGATGGCCTCCACCATCAGGGGGATGTCCTCCGCCTCAAACCCCACCTCATTGGACGCCTTCTGTATCATCTCACGAAACAGGCCCCGGGCCTTCTCGCCTCCGTACGCCAGCTCTCCCAGATTAAGATTGCGCACGCTTAGGTCAAAGCTGGTAAGAGTACAACGGATCTGATTATCATTTATACGTTCTATTTTCATTTAGGATCACTTCCTTTTCAATACGGTTCAAATCGTTCAACCATACTATACTATAGAATACGGTCAAATGGCAATTGCTATGTAAGAAATTTTTGAAAAAATTTATAGAAATATAAAATAATCGTTGCCAAAACCCGAAAAGTGTATTAAGATACTACCATAAGAGATGATATTGGACAAAGGAGGTGAGCTGATCGAGAACACCGTTCTGTTTGGAAAATATCAGTTGATACGCGCTTTAGGGCAGGGACAGAGAGGAACCGTATACCTGGCGTTCCATCAGGAGCTAAAGGAATACCGGGCTATTAAGCAGGTTCCCAAGTCGTCAGCCGGATATGAGCAGTTTAAGAGGGAAGCCCTTCTTCTGACTTCCTTAAGCCATCCGGGCATCCCTTTGGTGTATGATCTGGAAGAAGATTGCAGCAGCAGCTATCTCATTGAAGAATATCTTGAGGGAGATACTCTCTTTGACCTGGTGAAAAGCCAGGGATATCTGAACCAGGAGACAGTCCTTACTATAGGGATTCAAGTCTGTGACCTGGTACATTACCTGCATTCCGCAGGAGAAACCCCTATTTTGTATTTGGATCTGCAGCCCAAGAATCTGTTATATTGTCATGGGTATGTAAAATTGTTGGATTTTGACCACGCAGGCCCTGTCTATGAGGCCAACGAGTCATTGTTTCGGTACGGAACCCCGGGTTTTTGCGCGCCTGAACAGAGGTCGGGAGGCGCGTTGGGAACCTACACTGATATCTATCAGATCGGAGCTCTTCTATACTATCTTTCAACAGGGCGCGTAAAAGATGGGACAAGCCCCATACAGGATACGGCCCTTGGCAGAATCATCGAAATCTGCGTGCGGGAGGACAAAACCCGCCGCTATCCATCAATCCCGGAATTAAAACAGGAATTAGAAACACTGTATTTGCGGACAGGTGTTTTCAAAGACAATCAATCGTCATCTCTTATACTGGCTCTGGCCGGGAGCCGTCACGGCGCGGGCACGACCCACCTGGCCATAGGTCTGGCCAGGTATCTGGAACAGGCCGGCTATAAAACGCTTTACGAGGAAAGGAATCCGTCAGGCGACGTTCAGGCCATGGCGCTTCGAAGCGGAAGCGTCAAAGACTCCTATGGTATTTATCAGGTAAACCAGATTCCCATGAAACCGTATTACGGGGAAGCTGTGTACCTAAAGCCGGTACACTATCCGGTGGTCATCCGCGATTATGGTATAGAATGGAAAACGGTGCGGGAAGACCGGGATATAAGGGCCTTGTGGCTGGTACACGGAGGAAAATGGTGGGAGCAGGACGCGGGAGCCCGGGCGGTCCGTGAGCTAAGGAGCTGCCGGGAGTTTGCGGTGATCTATAACCGCGTCATATCAGGTATGAGGCCGGATGTTCCGGAGGGCGTTAACCGGCGCCGGTGCTTTCAGGCGCCGGATTTTGGGAACCCGTGGAAATTGGACGGGGAAGTCAGGACATTTTTTGGGGAACTGACGAAAATGGCCGGCGTGTTTCAGGACCAGGCGGGAGCCGGGGAAACGAGTGGAAAAAGAAGGAGCGGACTATGGAAGAAGAGCTTTAAAAAAAGTCATTAGGAAAGGCGGCGAGAGGGACGAGATTTGGGTATAAAGGTTCTGTCAGAGGGGGAATGGAGCCAAGGATCACGGGGATCGCCGGAGCCGGGCGGGGAGTGGGCGTTACCCACCTGGCGCTGCTGGCAGCCAACTACATGCAGGGAGTTCAGGGAAAGAGGACAGCAGTGCTGGAGTGGAACAGCCACAAGGATTTTGACCGTCTGGGAAAAATATGTACAGGACAGCTTAAAGACGCGGACTGCTATCGGATCCAACAGGTGGACTACTATCCGCGGGCAGAAGGCGGCAGGCTGATGGAATGCCTGGCAGCAGGATACCAGGAGATACTCATTGATTTCGGCTCTTTGGAAAAACAGGTGTCCATAGAGCTGACAAGATGCAGTGATGTTTGGTTTATCGTGTCCTTCAGTGAATGGCAGATGGACGCGTTTCGGGATTTCGCGGGATCAAAGGAGCAAAGCGGAACAAAGAGCTGGCGGTTTCTTGCGGCCTTTGGCAGCGAGGAAGCCAGAAGAGAGTGGAATAAGAGGCAAAAGCCGGAGGTTTGGCGGATCCCCTTTTCAGCAGACGCGTTTACCATCACACGGGATCTGATGGAGTGGATGGAAACAACACTGACCCACAGTTCTTTTTCTGGCAATGTGTCACAAGGAAGCCTCCCGGGATGGAAGAAAAAGAGCGGTTAAGGATGAAGGAGAATGTCAGATGAAAGGGTACAGCGCGGAGGAACAGAGGCAGTACGTGGACGGATTAAGACGGTTTGAATCAAGAGGCATCCCCATCTATATAGACGGGAACATAGCAAAGGATAAGGACTGGGCTAAGATCTTCCAGGTGAGAGAAGACGGGGCTTTTTACATGTGCGATTATGTGGGAGGTGAGGAAGGGACTCTAAAAGAGATTCATTTTGACCGGGTTTATAATCGTTAACTGCATCTGCTTTCGGGTCCCGGGAGGATACCGGATTCAGCCTGCAGCCAAAGGATGAAGGGACCCGGATCACATGCAGGCGCGGCACGGCGCGAAGAAATGCATTGTGCCGCGTTTTTCATGTTCGGGATTAAAGAAAATTTAAGATGCATGACCTCAAAAGTATGTTATACTAAAGATACTACTGTGCAGGCGCATAAGGAGGAGGGACCTTGAAAGAAAAACGGATTCCAATATTCATAGCCATAGGGCTGGTGATCCTGGCCGTGATGGGAGCTGCGGGGTGGCTTATATTGAGACAGCTGCTTCCTACAAAAGAACCGGCAGATCTTAAGAAGGTTTTGGGGGTCAGCGGGGAAGAGACAGCGATCTTTTTCAATGAAGAGCTGCAGGAGGTCAAAGGAATCACCAGAGACGGTCAGATCTATCTGCCCCTCCAGTGGGTTAATTTACAGGTCAATGAGAGATTTTACTGGGACGATACGGAAAAGCTGTTGGTGTACGCGCTTCCTGATACCATCGTTTACGCGGACACAAGGACCGCAGGCAGCACAGGGGCCCCTCTCCTTCTTGAAAAAGGGGATGAGATCTATCTCTCCATGGGCCTGATCAACAACTATACGGCAGTTGACATAAAGAGTTATGTGGAAGGCGAGTGTAAGCGGATCTACCTGGATGACCGGTGGGAGCCTATAGAGACCGGGACTGCAGGCAGGCGGTCCGCGGTGCGGGTGGAAGCAGGCATCAAGAGCCCGGTGCTGACATATGTGGAGAAAGGCGAAGAATTTGCGATTCTGGGGCAGGCCGAGGAGTGGACCAGGGTGCGGACGGTTGACGGCTATACAGGCTATCTGAAAAATACACACATTAACAGTACCGGGAGTCAGGAGCACCCATGCACCATGGAACTTCCTAAGTACACCAGCATTTCTATGGACGAGAAAGTGTGTCTGGTGTGGCATCAGGTGACTTCTGACAACGCCAACGAGGCCATGGAACAGCTGATCGCCAACACTTCGGGGGTTAATGTCATAGCGCCTACCTGGTTTGCCCTGACTGATAATAACGGTACATACCATTCTTATGCCAGCCGCGATTATGTGGATAAGGCCCATGAAATGGGGATGCAGGTGTGGGCGGCCCTGGATAACTTCAATATGGGAGAAAACGTAAACTCCGAGATCCTGTTTTCCAAAACGTCTGTGCGCAAGAAGCTGATCGATTCTCTCATGGAAGATGTGAAGCGGTATGATCTGGACGGGATTAATCTGGATATTGAGGGGATCAGGCCAGAGGCAGGCCCCCATTATGTGCAGTTTATCCGGGAGCTGTCTGTGTCATGCCGCAAGGAGGGAATCGTCCTGTCTGTGGACAATTATGTGCCGGCCGGGTACAATGCCTTTTATAACCGGGCGGAACAGGGACAGGTGGCGGACTATGTGATCATCATGGGGTATGACGAGCATTTTGCCGGCGGGGAAGCCGGGTCAGTGGCATCCTACAATTATGTAAAAGAAGGGATCGAGAAGACGCTGGCTCTGGTACCCAGGGAGAAGGTGATCAATGCCGTTCCCTTTTACACCAGGATATGGACGGAAAAGGACGGGAACACCTCATCCTCAGCCATGGGGATCAGGGACGCCCTGGCGTGGGTGGAAGAAAACGACGTGGAATTGTACTGGCAGGAAGAGTTGGGACAATATTATGGGGAGCTGAATACCGAAGACGGACTGAAGCAGATCTGGATGGAGGAGGAAGTTTCCCTGGGACTGAAAATGGACTTGATAAGGGAGAATGACCTGGCGGGAGTGGGATGCTGGAAGCTGGGGTTTGAGCCGGCTTCGATCTGGGACGTGGTGAAAGTAAATAAATAACAGAGGCGGATACATGAGAAGGATAGGCATACTTTGCCTGGTTACAGGGGCGCTGATGCTTGGCGGCTGTTCTCTTGCGGGGCAGGAGCGCGGGGAGACTGTGGCGGGCTCGGATATTATCATTGAAAAACACACAGAAGAGGATATGGAGGAGGGGCCCACAGCGCCCAGCCTTTCCCCGGAGGAAGCGACCATCGAACCGCTCCATTTGCCGGAGCTTGGCACTGAGACCAACACGGTAAATCCGGAGATCGTGATCGCGTCGGATATTCACTACCTGGCCAAGGAACTGACGGACTTCGGCAGCGCTTTTCAGGAGATGGACCGGAATGAGGACGGGAAGATGGCTGCCTATGTGTGGGAGATCACCGACGCCTTTTTAAATCAGGTTATAGATCGGAGACCTCAGGTTTTGATCTTGTCAGGGGATCTGACGCTGAACGGGGAGCGGGCCAGCCAGGAGGCGCTGGCACAGCAGCTTAAGCGGGTGGAGGATGCCGGTATCCCGGTGGTGGTGATCCCGGGCAATCATGACATCAACAACGCAAAGGCCTGCTCTTTTATAGGGGAGGACAAGGTGCCTGCGGAGCCTACCAGCCCGGAACAGTTTGCCAAGATCTATGAGGAGTTTGGCTATGGGGAGGCTCTCAGCAGAGATCCCGCTTCTTTAAGCTATACCTACCAGCTGACAGACGGCACCTGGCTTTTGATGCTGGACAGCTGCCAGTATGAAA
This sequence comes from uncultured Hungatella sp., assembly GCA_910585645.1. Taxonomy (GTDB): domain Bacteria; phylum Bacillota; class Clostridia; order Lachnospirales; family Lachnospiraceae; genus UBA3402. Next base: position 32,745 of record CAJUFP010000019.1, read on the forward strand.
GCGGGGCTCTGGTGGGCGGGATGATACGGGGGGAGACATACCAGTGGATCGATGAGGTGATGGAGGATGCCTGGAACCAGGAGCGGAAAGTGATCGCTGTCAGCCATCACAATCTGCTGGACGAGAGCCGGATCTATGAGGAGGACTGCACCATCGAGCACTCAGAGGAACTGGAGAGAAAGCTGGACGAGTGGGGCGTAGGCCTGTTTTTAAGCGGCCATCTCCATGTACAGCACTATAAGACCTCCCAAAGATACGTCATTGACGAGATCGTGACATCCGCTCTCTGTGTGTCCCCGTGTCAATATGGGGTTCTGCAGTTTTTTGGCCCTGAGAACTATTATTATGCCACGGAGGTGACTGATGTGACGGACTGGGCGGACCAGAAGTCTAACCCGGACCGGAATCTTCAGGATTTTGGCCAGTACGCCGATGCGTTCCTCCAGGAGATCTTTTATAACAAGGCCAGGCATGAGCTGGAAGGGAAAGGGTTAAGCCCAGATGAGATAAGAAGCATGGCGGAGATCTATGCCATGCTCAACGTGAGAGCAGTAGGCGGAAAGGCCTATGAGATAAAGGACTATGTGATGGCCACGCCATACTATGAGCTGTGGCAGCAGTACGACCGTACCAGTATTTTGTGTATGTACATGAACGAGATACTGGAGGACGCGGTGGTGGACTATAATGAGAAGAGCAGGCCATAAGAGAGACCTGCCATAGAAACGGTACAGCCGGGCGCGGCTGTACCGTTTTCTTGTATCGAAACTAATCCTGCCGCGTGTTCAAATATTCCAGGATCCCCATATGGATGGTCCATGCCAGGCGGTCCTGATATTCTTCTGTGTTCAGTAGCGCGGCCTCTTTCTGGTTGCTTAAAAACCCACATTCCACAATGACGATGGGAGAGCGGACGTGGAGAAGGAGATAATAATTGTCATTGGCCTTGGCAAAGCGCCGGTTGCGCTCCCCCAGAACGAAATCAAACCGTTTCTGCAGAATTTCGGCCAGACGTTTGCCGTTCTCCGATTTTTTGTAGTAGAAAACCTGACCGCCGTTTACGGATTCCTCGTGGTAGCTGTTCTGGTGGATGCTGACAGTAAGGGCCGGCGATGTCTTGTTGATCAGGTCGCACCTGCCTTTCATATCCGCCATTTTCTTGTTGCCGTCATCTTCGTCATACAGGCCCTGATCGCCGTCCCTGGTCATCACCACGGTCACGTCCGACTTTTCCAGATATGCTTTCAGTTTTTGGGCGATCTGCAGATTTACGTCTTTTTCCAGGCTGCCGTCAACGCCGATCTTGCCAGGATCCCGCCCCCCGTGTCCAATATCTACTACCACAACCGGTTTGGAAGACCCGGTAAAAGAGGAGGCTGCGGCGGAAGTCAGCATAGCTGCCTGGCGGGACAGATGATAGATAAAAAAAAGAAGCAGTATGGTCATGATCAGTTCGGTCCCTGACAAAAAAGAGAACGTTTTGCCGGGGGACGAAGTTTGCTTTGTAGAGTTCAAGGCCTGCTCCCAGTAGGGTTCTTGTTTTAAATATATCCCGAAAACAGAAAAAAAGAACTGTGGTTGCAATACCAGTCCGGTTTATGGTAAAATGTCACCTGATATCTGTAGTGATCACGTGACTAAGAAGAGAAGAAGGATTGGATATGAAGACCAAGATGGTTTCGATAGACAGAGCGGCGTTTCGTGACGCTGACCTTGCAGAGGCGGCCCAGATCCTTGGCAGAGGCGGCCTGGCGGCGTTTCCCACGGAGACAGTCTACGGGCTGGGGGCCAACGCGCTGGATGAACAGGCGGCAGCCAGGATCTACGAGGCGAAAGGAAGACCATCCGATAACCCCCTCATCGCCCATATAGCAAAGCGGTCAGATCTGGAACCGCTGGTTAAGGAGATCCCCGAAGCCGCGAAGAAGCTGATGGACGCCTATTGGCCGGGGCCTCTGACCTTGATTTTTCACAAGAGCAGTCTGGTGCCCTATGCGACCACAGGAGGACTGGACACCGTGGCGGTGAGGATGCCGGATGACGCCATCGCCCGCCGCCTTATAGAGCTGGCAGGGGTTCCCATCGCGGCTCCCAGCGCCAACACGTCAGGGCGTCCAAGCCCTACGGCGGCGGACCATGTGCTTCAGGATATGGACGGGCGGATCGAGATGATCGTGGACGGCGGCCCTGTAGGCATCGGGGTGGAATCCACCATCGTGGATGTGACAGAAGAGATACCGGTGCTTCTAAGGCCCGGGGCTGTTACCATGGAGATGCTATGTGGGACCGTGGGCCAGGTGGAGATGGACCCGGCCATAGCAGGATGGGGGGATCCACAGGCAAAACCCAAAGCTCCGGGGATGAAATACCGCCACTACGCGCCAAAGGCGGAGCTGACGCTGGTTGAGGATAAAGACTGGGAAGGAAGCCGTGTGAGCGCCAAAGTCATAGAAACCATAAAAGCCCTTGTAAGGGACAGCGAGAAGAGAGGGCGCAAAGCCGGGATCATCTGCACCGACGAGACAAAACATCTGTATCCGGAGAAAGTTGTGATCCGAAGCCTGGGGCGGCGGGATAAAGAGGAGACCATTGCCCGCAGCCTGTTTGGAGTGCTGAGAGAATTTGACAGCCTGGATGTTGACGACATTTACTCCGAGAGTTTTTTGGAGGACCATCTGGGACAGGCCATCATGAACCGTTTAAGAAAAGCAGCAGGTTACCATATTAGGAAAGTTTGACCGCCATGAAGATCGTATTAGCAGCCATCAACGCAAAGTATATCCACTCCAACCTGGGAGTGTACAGCCTGAAAGCCTATGGAGAGCAGGAGCTTGCCAAAAGGGAGAAAACGGACATCCGAATCGAGATCGGAGAATATACCATCAACCATCAGACAGACCATATCTTACAGGATATTTATAAAAGAAAACCGGATATGGTGGGATTTTCCTGCTATATCTGGAATATTACTTATGTGAGGCAGCTGGCGGGGGATCTTGTAAAAGTGCTGCCAAAGGTAAGGATCTGGCTGGGCGGGCCGGAGGTTTCCTATGACGCGGAAACCATTCTGGCCAGGGAGCCGGCGGTGGAAGGGGTCATGGTGGGAGAAGGGGAGAGGACTTTTGCGGAATTGATCCTCACACTGGGCCAGAAAGAGGGACGCGGGGGCCAGGGCAGGCTGGAGGATATTCCTGGAATCGTCTTTCGCGACAGCCTTGGACAGATAAAGGCAGGGCCTTTAAGACCCCTTATGTCCATGGACGACATTCCTTTTCCCTACAAAAGCCTGGAGGGAATGGAACACAGGATCATCTACTATGAAAGCAGCAGAGGGTGTCCGTATTCATGCAGTTACTGTCTGTCCTCCATTGACAAAACCACGCGGTTTCGGAGCCTGGAGCTGGTGAAACAGGAACTGGAGTTTTTTCTGGAACAAAAAGTCCCTCAGGTAAAATTTGTGGATCGGACGTTTAACTGCAGAAAAAGCCATTGCCTGGCAATCTGGAAGTTTCTGCTGGAGCATGACAACCAGATCACCAATGTTCATTTTGAGATTTCCGGCGACCTGATCGATGAGGAGCAGCTGGAGATCTTAAGGCAGATGAGGCCAGGGCTGGTGCAGCTTGAGATCGGTGTGCAGAGCGCAAATCCGGCGACGATCAGAGAGATACGAAGAAACATGGATCTGGACAGATTAGAGGAAGTGGTGAGTACCATCAGGGGATATGCCAATATCCACCAGCACCTGGATCTGATCGCCGGACTTCCTTATGAAGATATGGGAAGTTTCCGCAAGTCCTTTGACCGGGTGTTTGGCATGGAGCCCGACCAGCTTCAGCTGGGATTTCTGAAAGTGCTGAAAGGCTCCTATATGGCCCGGGCCGCCGGGGATTACGGCCTTTGTTTCCATGAGGAGCCGCCCTATGAAGTGCTGTGTACCAGATGGCTGGACTATGGGGAGATCCTGGAGCTTAAAATGGTGGAAGAGATGGTGGAGATCTACTATAACAGCAGCCAGTTTGTGTACACGCTGAGGGAGATGATCAGCCGCTGGAAGTCTCCATATGGCATGTTTAGAGAGCTGGGAGAGTATTATGAATCCCGCCATCTTAACACTGTCAGCCACAGTCGGCTGGCCAGGTATGAGATCCTCTACGATTTTTTAAGAGAAGCAGACCCACAGCGAATCCGGAGCTATCAGGATTGTCTGATGTATGATCTGTATCTGCGGGAAAACATAAAAAGCCGTCCCTGCTTTGCTCCGGACCAGGCCAGATACAAAGCCGCTGTCCGGGAGTTTTTTATGAAAGAACGCAAAACTCCCGGCTTTTTGAAAGGACAGGAGACTTATGACTCCAGGCAGATAGGTAAAATGGCCCATATCGAGGTTATGAGCGACGGAAGGATGATCCTGTTTGATTACAGAAAACGCAGTCCGCTAAACCACAACGCGAAAGCAGTGATTATAGGCAGGTGGCAGGAAGTGGCTGAAAAAGACGAAAACAGGTCTTGCATCAATGGGTAAAATGTCATAGAATATATCTAACTGTGCAGATGGATTCCATAACCGGAATAAAAATTTTAGATTGAAGGATAAAATCGGGTCACAGTACGGAAGAATAATAAAGAGGTGAGTAGAGATGATGTTTGATTTCAATAATAAAAAGAACAGAAAAATCGTGTCTTCCATTATTGTGATCCTGTTGGTTTTGGCAATGGTGGCACCCATGGTCTTAAGCGCCCTGAACTACTAAAGAATGGCATAAATTCAGTAGGCTGAGGGAGAGATTATGAGAAAATGGATATGGGCAGCAGGATTGGCGGCTGCGCTTTTAAGTCTTCCATGGGGATGGCCGGACGCGGCCTGGGCGGCAGTGGTGCCGGAAGGGATCTCGGTGGGCGGTCAGAACCTGGGGGGACTTGGGGAGGAGGAGGCAAGGCAGAAAGCAGAAGAGATCGCCGCGTCCATGAAAGCGCAGACCATTACTTTGGATGTGGACGGGACTACGGTGGAGACCACAGCAGAGGGACTGGGCTATGAGTGGGATAATCCCAATGTGGTGGAAGATACCATAAAAGAATACCATACAGGAAATATCATACAGCGTTATATGAAACAAAAGGACGTAAGCCGTCAACCCATTGACCTGGTTGTGCGTTTAACGGCAGATGAGGCAGCGCTGCAGAGTATTCTGGGGCAGATGTGTACTCCGCTCCAGAGGGAGGCAGCAGACGCGTCTATCACCAGGGAGAATGGCCAGTTTGTGGTGACGCCTTCCCAGAGCGGCCTTGTGGTGGATCTGCCCCAGACCGCAGCCATGGTACAGCAGGAGGTCCAGGGCGGTTTGAGGGAGCCTGCCTTTGTAAAGGCAGCGGTCGCGGTTTCGGAGCCGGTAAAGACCACGGAGATGCTGTCCCAGATCCAGGATGTGCTGGGGACCTTTTCCACGGATTTTAGCAGCAGCAGCCGGGCGAGGGCCACGAACCTCCAGGTAGGTTCCTCAAAGATCAACGGCCGTGTGCTGATGCCCGGGGAAACCCTGTCCGGCTATGAATGTATGCAGCCCTTTACCACGGCTAACGGATACGCCACGGCAGCGGCCTATGAAAACGGCCAGGTGGTGGACAGCGTAGGCGGAGGCGTGTGCCAGATCGCCACCACGCTGTACAACGCGGCGCTGTTTGCGGAGCTGGAGATTACCCAGAGACAGAATCACTCCATGATCGTCAGCTATGTGCCGCCGTCCAACGACGCGGCCATAGCCGGCACCTATAAAGATATCAAGGTCACAAACCCCTATGACACCCCGATCTATGTGGAAGGCGGTACCAGCGGCAGGACCCTTACCTTTACCATCTACGGCAAAGAGACCAGGCCCGCCAACCGGACGTTAAAGTTTCAGTCCGAGACATTGAGTGTTCATGGAGCCGGTGAACCGATTACCAAAGTTGACCCGTCCCTTGCGCCGGGAGCCAGGGTTCGGGTGCAGTCAGCCCACCAGGGCTTAAAGTCCAGACTGTGGAAATGTGTGTATATAGACGGGGTGGAGACAGAGAGGACCTTGCTCCACACAGATACGTATAACGCGTCCAAGGCTGTGTACCGGGTAGGCCCTCCAGCGCCCGCGGCGGCTCCGGCGCCTGCTGTTCCGGCAGAGAACATTCCTGGCCAGGAGGCGGGAGGCGAGGGCGCGTCGGAAGCGGCTCCGGCTCCCACAGAGCAGCCGGCCGCTCCGGAGACGCCTGCCCCGGTGCAGCCGGCTGCGCCGGAGGCAGCCCCTCCTCAGCCGCCGGCACCTGTGGAGGGCCTGGAAGGCGGACCGGGGATCGTGGGCTGACTTGTCTTTGGGCTACAGGAGCGAAAGGAAGATCACAGGATGCGCAGGATACAGCGGGAGCCGAGAGGGACCATGACCCCTGGCCAGGACCTGGTGGTGGCCGGGTGGGCAGGTCGGGAGGGAGCCAGAAGGATCAGCATCTTTCGGGAGAAGGAGCTTCTCTCCCGGTTTTCGGGAGACTATATAGAACTGATGCAGCAGAGGGATGAAACTCCCGTAGACGGCAGCTGCATACCGTGGCGGGAGTACGGGGCCACGGAGTGGGAGGAAGTGAGCGAGGGCGGTATTTTTACCGCCCTTTGGAATCTGTCAGGGGCGTACAGGCTGGGATTTATCGTTGACCTGTACAGGATTCCCGTGAGACAGGAGACCATAGAGGTCTGTGAGCAGTATGACGTAAACCCCTACCGCCTGCTCAGCTCAAACTGCGTCGTCGCGGTTTCGGACCATGGCTGGAAGCTGTGCGAGAGACTGGCAGGAAGGGGCGTAAAGGCGGCTGTCATAGGCAGAGTCAACAGGGGAATAAAAAGAGAAGTCTGGTATGGCCAGGTGAGAGGCTTTATGGAGCGGCCCCGGGAAGATGAGATTCGAAAGATCATACAGGAGGTATTGTGATGAGAGAGAAGATTTTAGCAGTCATGGAGAAGAACAGCAGGATCGATATTAAAGATCTGGCTGTTCTCCTGGGAGAGAGCGAGATCGCGGTTGCCAATGAGATCGCGGATATGGAGAAGGAGCATGTGATCTGCGGTTATCACACGCTGATCAACTGGGACAATACCAGTGAGGAAAAGGTGGTGGCGCTGATCGAGGTGAAGGTGACTCCCCAGAGGGGCATGGGCTTTGACAAGATCGCGGAGCGGATCTATCAGTACAGTGAGGTCAACGCCGTGTATCTCATGTCCGGGGCCTACGATTTTACGGTGTTTATCGAGGGGAAGACCATGCGGCAGGTGGCTCAGTTTGTGTCGGAGAAGCTGTCCCCCATGGAGTCTGTGCTCAGCACGGCTACCCATTTTGTTTTGAAAAAATACAAGGACCACGGAACCGTGCTGGTGCAGGAGGTCCAGGATGAAAGGATGCTGATTACCCCATGAGAAATCCATTATCCGATGTGATCACGGCCATCGAGCCGTCAGGGATCCGGAAATTTTTTGATATAGTCAGTGAGATGAAGGACGCCATTTCCCTGGGCGTAGGCGAGCCGGATTTTGACACGCCGTGGCATATCCGGGAGGAGGGTATCTACTCCCTGGAAAAGGGAAAGACATTCTACACATCCAACGCGGGATTAAGAGAACTGAGGGTGGAGATCACCAACTACTTAAAGCGCCGATGCAATCTTACATACGACCCGGACAAGGAGCTTCTGGTGACTGTAGGAGGCAGCGAGGCCATTGACATTGCCCTGCGGGCCATGCTGAATCCCGGGGATGAGGTGCTGATCCCCCAGCCCAGCTTTGTGTCCTATCTGCCCTGCACCATTCTGGCAGGGGGAAAGCCGGTGGTCATCGAGCTGGAGGAAAAGGACCAGTTCAGGCTGACTCCGGAAAAGCTGAGGGAGAAGATCACGGACAAGACCAAGATCCTTATTATGCCCTTCCCCAACAATCCCACGGGGGCTGTCATGAGAAGGGAAGACCTGGAGGCGGTTGCCCGGATTATCCTGGAGCATGACCTGTTTGTGCTGTCTGACGAGATCTACTGTGAATTGACCTTCGGCTCACAGCGCCATGTTTCCATCGCCTCCCTGCCCGGCATGCAGGAGAGAACCGTGCTGATCAACGGGTTCTCCAAGTCCTACGCCATGACCGGGTGGCGGCTGGGATATGCGGCGGCTCCCCATGTGATTCAGGAGCAGATGCTTAAGATCCACCAGTTTGCCATCATGTGCGCCCCCACCACCAGCCAGTACGCGGCCATTTCAGCCGTGAGGGACGGGGACGGGGATGTGGAGATGATGCGGGAATCCTATGACCAGAGGCGGCGGTTTGTGCTCCACGCGTTTGAGGAGATGGGGCTTACGTGCTTTGAGCCAAACGGGGCCTTCTACGCCTTCCCCAGCATCAAGCGGTTCGGCATGACATCCGATGAGTTTGCCACCCGGTTTTTGCAGGAGGAGAAGGTGGCAGTGGTTCCGGGAACCGCCTTCGGCGCCTGCGGGGAGGGATTTCTGCGGGTGTCCTACGCCTACTCTTTAAAGAGTCTGAAGGAGGCGCTAGGGCGCATGGAACGGTTTGTGAAGCGGCTTGACGGAAAGGTTTGAGAATGAATATTGTACTGTTTGAACCGGAGATACCTGCCAACACGGGCAATATCGGACGAACCTGTGTGGCGACCAACACCAGGCTCCACCTTATAGAGCCCCTGGGCTTTAAGATCAACGAGAAGGCCAGAAAGCGGGCAGGTCTTGATTACTGGGATATGCTGGATGTGATCGTGTACTGCAACTTCGAGGATTTTCTGGAGCGGAATCCGGGGGCCAAGATCTATATGGCCACCACCAAGGCCCACAAGGTGTACACGGAGGCTGCCTATGAACCGGACTGCTATATTATGTTCGGCAAGGAGAGCGCGGGGATTCCGGAGGAGCTTCTTTTGGAGTACCAGGAAAACTGCGTGCGGATTCCCATGTGGGGCGACATCCGCTCCCTGAATCTGTCCAACGCGGTGTCCGTGGTGCTGTACGAAGCCCTGCGTCAGAACGGATTTGAGAAGATGACCATGGAAGGGGAGCTGCATCGGCTTAGCTGGAGGGAATAGTCCATGATGAATGAGAGAGCGTTCAGGATCGAGAGGGCGGATGTCAGGGATTACCAGATGTTTGCGGATATCATCCGGACCGTGTGGAACGGTCTGGATAAAAAGGACTGGTTCGTGGCGGACAACGCGGAGTACACCTATGAGATGCTAGGCAGCGGCAGAGGTATCGGGTATAAGGCTGTGGATACGGACACCGGTGAGACTGCCGGGGTTTTTATGGCTGCAATACCCGGAATGGGCCAGGAGAATCTGGGGCGGGACGCAGGGCTGGTTGAAGGGGAACTTTCCCTGGTGGCCCATATGGATTCCATAGCGATACTGCCAAAGTACCGGGGACACAAACTTCAATACCGCCTGATGCAGACAGCGGAGGGAGATCTGAGAGCAAAGGGATTTAAGTATCTGATGTGTACGGTCCACCCGGATAACTGTTACAGCAGGAATAATATTGTCAGCCAGGGATATGAGTCTGTGGCAGTGAAAGAGAAGTACGGCGGATATGTGAGAGAGATTTTTTTGAAGCGTTTGAAGGAGTCATAAAAGTTAAATATCCCCTGGAAATTAACCGGGGGATATTCTAACCATCTACAACGACATCTCTACCAAATGGGCTACCGCGATCTCGTCATCTTCCCGAAATCCCTGGGCCGACACCTGAATATCATATACATACTGAGGCTCTAAGCCCAGTTCCGAAGCGATCTCCCCAACCGTTTTCCCGTCTTTACCAAGGGCCAGTACACGATGCACGTCCCCGGCGATCTTGCGAAACCGCTGGGCCTGCCAGTCAGTCTGAGACCTGTCATTAGGATCCATTTCTCAAAAACCTCCTTGTATTAGATCGTGATCAACGTATAAGGAATCTGGTTAGCCGTCAGCATCTGCGCCTCTCTCTGGTGGCAGGTAAAGATGATGATCTGTCCGGGGTAAGCAGAGGACAGCCATTTCAGCGCGCTCCGCAGCCGGTCCTCATCATACAATACAAAGCTGTCATCAAACACCAGAGGCATCTGCTCCTTGGCCTCGTTCTGGATCAGTTTGGCCGCCGCCAGCCGCAGAGCCAGATAGATCTGATCCATGGTCCCGCTGCTGACCTGCTCCAAAGGCACCAGCTTAGAGGGCGTATTCATAAAAGCATTGAGATTCTCATCAATGCTCATGCTGGTATAGATCCCGCCGGTGATACCGCCGATAAGCTCCGAGGCAGTCTTGTTCAGATAAAACCCAAAAGAGTCCCGGATGGATGCTGACAGTTCTGTCATCGTATCCCGGGCCAGATCAATGGCCGCGATCTCCTGGGAGATCCGGTCGTTTTCAGCCAGGGTGCGCCGCAGCACCTCCATCTGTGTCTTGTAATTAGACAAGATCTCCAGCTTCTTTTCCAACTCCCATTGAAGCTTCTGCTGTTTTTCAATGATCTCGCTGCAGCTGTTCTGTTTCTCCTGCAAAGCGGAGATATCGCTGGTCAGCTGGCCAATATTCTCCTCAGACTTGTCCATGGCAGCGCTTAATCTCTGGAATTCCGCCATACGCGCCAGAAACGCGTCCATAGCCTCCTGGGAGATGGTCTTATCTCCTAAGTGTCTGGAAAAAGATTCCTCAAGAACCTGGGCGGACAGGGCCAGCTCCTTTTTCAGCCGCTTGCCCTTCCACAGAAAAAGAGCTCCCCCCAGGCAGAGAAGGGCAGAAAGCACAGCCATAACCGCAAAGACAGCCGCTGCCGGGAAATCCACATTGTAGTCAAAAAGGAGATCCGTAATAGGGTTCCACTCCCCCAGAGTATAAAAATACGCGCCGCAGGCAAAACAGCAGGCGGCAAGTAAAAATATGGCTATGGGGAAAAACCGGCGGGACGTTTTCTCGGAGGATGCCTTTGTCCCCTGATAATCCCGGTATACATCCTGAGTCCGCTCCTGGTAATCCTGAATGGACTGGATGTCTGTAAACTGATTCTGGCTTAAGACCTGACGCCCCCGGGCCACCTTTTGGAGGAGAGACTCCTTCTCCGTCTGTTTTTCCTCGATCTGAGTCCGTGTTCCGGCCCGCATCTGCTGGTAGGCGGGAAGCTGGTTTACGTATTCCGGAGCTGATATCTCCTTCTCAAGAGCCTTGATCTCCCCCAAAAGGGAGGTGTAAGACCTGGCTGCCTCCGGAACCAGCTGGGCCTCCAGCTCTTTTTTCTGCGCCTTTAAAAAATCCGTGGCCTTGGTGATGTTCAGGGCCATGTTGCCCGTATTGTTCATGTTGGCAATATAATTTTTCAGCTCCGACACCATGCCGGCGTCTGTGGCGCACTTTAGCTGGCCGATGCTGATGGTGTTGTTGTATGCCGTCTCGCTTAAGCCGCACAGCAGTTCATCCATCAGAGCTTTGTCAGGGGGAAGGGATTTGCCCAGGGTCTCGTCGATCAGGCAGAACTCCTTCTTTGTCTTTAAAAAAGTCCGCTCGATCCTGTAGATATGGCCTCCATGCTCCAGCCGCAGAGCGCCTTCGTAGGTGCCGCTGTTCTCCCATGGCTCGTATTTGTTGTACAGGTCATTTTTGGAAGCCTTGCCCCGCATGGGCTGGATGCCGAAGAGCATACCACGGATAAACGTGTGGATGGTGGACTTACCGGCCTCATTTTTCCCGTAAACCACATTGAGACCGTCCTGAAAGGGGATAGAGCGGTCATGAAATTTTCCAAATCCCTTAATCTGAAGTTCGATAAATCTCATGATTAACTCCTTTCGTCCTTGGTGCGAAGCAGCGCGTTGATCCCATAGTAGAGAGCCTTTTTCTCCACAGGACTCATCGATGGCTTCTGGAGCGCGCGGATATAAAACCCGATCATGTCGCTGGAATGCTCGGCAAAAAGGGCGCTGAAATCGTACTGAGGCTCTGACTCGTCCATGATCTCCACGATGCGGAATTTGGAGAGGAGATTTTCCATGTCAAATTCCATCTGCGGGTCCCGCATGCCCCGGATGCGGAAGCGGTAGATGTGGTGCCGTCCCCGCCGCTCGATCTCCTGGGCGATCTTCATCTCCAGCTCCATATTGGTGGTGGCAGGGGAGACGTTGACAGCCAGAGGGATATACTGGGAACGGCATAGGGGAAGAAACTCCAGGGATGTAACTTTTCTTGTGCCGGGATTAATCTCCCCTATAAGGATGCCGTGTCTGCCGGTTTCGGTCTTGTCCAAAGGTTCCGGGGAACCGGGGTACGCCATCTTGGCCGGAATCAGGATCTCCGGCTTGTGGATGTGGCCCAGGGCGATGTAGGAAAAATCCGACGCCGCCAGGGCAGTCTTATCAAAAGGCAGGTGATTGGCGTCACCGCCGTGTATCATCAGGATATGGATACGCCCGTCTAAGGGGACTGCCAGATGGTCCACCCGGTTTTCCCGGATCTCGGGGGTGGTGTAGCTGAACCCGTGGACCTCCACATTGCAGTCCTCAAAATAGACGCTGCTCATCTCGTCCTTCATAAAAAACGTCACATTAGAACACCAGGTAAAGCTTAAGAGGGCCGAGGTGTTGCGGATCCGGTCATGGTTGCCCGCGATAATGACAACGCGCACCGACGGGATGGTGGTAAACAGGTAATTGACCTCTTTCAGATCCTTCTGCAAAGGCTGTCTGTGGAACAGATCGCCGGAAATAAACAGAAAATCAACATCCATCTCCCGCGCTTTGGTGACGATCTGGGAAAAGGTATCCTTGACCGCCTGGGTCCGTTCCCGGCACCACGGTTTGTCACTGTCCGGGGTCATGCCCCAGTGGATATCGGCAGTATGGATGAACTTCATGTCACTTCCTCCTTAGAGTACATACATCAGACGCTGGTTTTACAGCTCGCAGTTGTTAACCGTTCTGGGGAACGGAACCACGTCACGGATGTTGGCCATGCCCGTAAGGTACATCACGCACCGCTCAAAGCCCAGACCAAAGCCTGCGTGGCGCGTAGAGCCGTATTTGCGAAGATCCAGATAGAAACCGTAATCCTCTTCCTTAAGTCCTAATTCCTTCATGCGCGCGGTCAGTTTCTCATAGCTGTCCTCACGCTGGCTTCCCCCGATGATCTCCCCGATCCCAGGCACCAGGCAGTCCATAGCGGCAACGGTTTTGCCGTCGTCATTAAGCTTCATGTAAAAGGCCTTGATCTCCTTGGGGTAATCGGTGACAAATACAGGCTTCTTAAACACCTGCTCTGTCAGATACCGCTCATGCTCTGTCTGCAGGTCGCAGCCCCAGAACACCTTGTAGTCAAAATTGTCGTTATTCTTTTCCAGGATCTCTATGGCCTCTGTGTAGGTCACATGGCCGAACTGGGAGTTGAGAACCCCGTTTAACCGGTCCAAAAGCCCCTTGTCCACAAACTGGTTGAAGAACTTCATCTCCTCAGGCGCGTGCTCTAAAACATAGCTGATAATGTACTTTAACATGCCCTCAGCGACAGCCATATTATCTTCCAGGTCAGCGAAGGCCATCTCAGGCTCGATCATCCAGAACTCAGCCGCGTGGCGGGTGGTATTGGAATTTTCCGCCCGGAAGGTAGGACCAAAGGTATAGATATTCCGAAAAGCCATGGCATAGGTCTCGCCGTTTAGCTGTCCGCTGACCGTAAGGCTGGTAGGCTTTCCAAAGAAATCCTGGGAGAAATCCACAGCCCCGTCAGAGGTGGTCGGCACATGGTTCAGATCCAGGGTGGTCACCTGGAACATCTCCCCCGCGCCCTCACAGTCGCTGGATGTAATAAGCGGAGTGTGGACATAGACAAAATCCCGCTCCTGGAAATACTGGTGAATGGCATAGGCGATCAGAGACCGTACCCGGAACACTGCCTGAAATGTGTTGGTCCTGGGACGCAGGTGGGAGATGGTCCGCAGATACTCAAAGCTGTGGCGCTTTTTCTGCAGCGGATAGTCCGGCGCGGAAGCGCCCTCCACCACAACCTGGTCGGCCTGGATCTCAAAAGGCTGCTTGGCCTGAGGAGTGCTCACTAAAGTTCCGGTGACGATAACAGCCGCCCCCACGTTCAGCTTGCTGATCTCCTCAAAGTTATCCATGGTGTCATGGTATACGATCTGCAGAGTCTCAAAATAGGAGCCGTCGCTTAAGACGATAAAACCGAAAGCCTTAGAATCCCGGATACTCTTCACCCAGCCTCCTACCGAGATCTTTTTGTCTAAAAATGATTCCCTGTCTTTATATATTTCCCTTACTGTCACTAAATCCATGGCAAATAAATCTCCTTTTCCCTTCAATTAAACTACATAACTGTGTCGATTATACTTTATTTTTCATGGGGATTCAAGGCCTTCCAGGCTCAATTTCGTCCTTTTAGGAGGAGAAACCTGAGTGGAAATTTTTTTCTGTAATAAAATGTCGGAAAATGCATAAAAAAAACAGAGAATACTATAAGAATTTATTCACTATTTCTAAAATGTGTGGTATAATGTCCATGTAAGCAATCAGCAGTGAAAAATAAAACAAGAGCAGAGGTTTTCTGCGTTTTATTTTATAGGGCAAAGCCCGTGACCGAGCCAGAGCAAGGCAGTAGGACGCTTTGGCGAGCTTGTAAAAAAGGTAAAAAAAGCGGACCCTTTCAGGACAGCCATCCCTGTAAGAGAAAAAGAGGCAACTGCAACAACCCTCTCATCCCGCCTTCTGTTCTCCTTGCGGCCTCACAAGCCGTCAGCGACGGACAGCGGCTCCGGTTTAAGTTCCGATAGTTTTGTCGGAGGCAGCCGTTCATATTCATCCCATCACGCCCAAAGCCCATGCCCCAAGCGCAAGCGAAGCTTTTACGCGCGCCGGCCTTAGGATTTTTCAGACCTACTTGACATACTCACATCTGGCCCGTCCGCCCCCGCTTCCCTGCCCGCCCCAGGCCACTGCACCACATAAAAATATACAGCAAGAGGTGATAATGTGATCAAGAAAGAGATGATCGCCATGCTTTTGGCGGGGGGACAAGGCAGCCGTCTTGGAGTCTTAACCCAAAAAGTTGCAAAACCAGCAGTATCTTTCGGCGGAAAATACAGGATCATTGATTTTCCCTTGAGCAACTGCATCAACTCCGGCGTCGATACCGTAGGCGTATTGACCCAGTACCAGCCATTACGACTGAACACCCACATCGGAATCGGCATTCCGTGGGACCTTGACCGAAACGTAGGCGGAGTCACGGTGCTCCCTCCATACGAGAAGAGCAAAGGCAGCGACTGGTACACCGGAACGGCCAATGCCATTTACCAGAACATGGAGTACATGGAGCAGTATAATCCGGAGTATGTTTTAATCCTGTCCGGCGACCACATTTACAAGATGGATTACGAGGTTATGCTGGAATATCACAAGGCAAACAACGCAGACGTCACCATTGCTGCCATGCCTGTTCCTATCGAGGAGGCCAGCCGGTTTGGCATCGTCATTACGGACGACACCAACCGCATCACGGAATTTGAGGAAAAACCGGCGAATCCGAGAAGCAACCTGGCATCTATGGGTATCTATATCTTCAGCTGGAAGGTATTAAAGGAGGCCCTGGTTCAGCTGTCGGAAGTTCCCAGCTGCGACTTCGGCAAACACGTGATACCTTACTGCCATGAGAAAGGGCAGAGGATCTTTGCCTACGAGTACAACGGCTACTGGAAGGATGTGGGGACCTTAAGCTCCTACTGGGAAGCCAACATGGAATTGATCGACATCATTCCGGAATTCAATCTCTATGAGGAATACTGGAAGATTTATACAAAGAGCGATATCATACCGCCTCAGTTTATCGCGGCGGAAGCGGTCATCGAGAGAAGCATCATCGGTGAAGGCAGCGAGATCTACGGCAAGGTGAGCAATTCCGTCATCGGCGCGGGAGTTACCATTGGAAAGGGCGCCGTGGTTCGGGATTCCATCATCATGAGGGGAAGCACCATCGGGGAGAACAGTGTTCTTAAGAAAGCCATCGTTGCCGAAGATGTGGTCATCGGCAGCAATGTAGAGCTGGGTGTGGGCGAGGTAGCCCCCAACAAATATGACCCCAAAGTATACCAGTCGGATCTGGTCACTGTCGGCGAGCGCAGCGTGATCCCGGACAATGTCAAAGTGGGAAAGAACACGGCGATCTCCGGTGAGACGGTGCCGGAGGATTACCCGGAGGGCTTACTGGCTGGCGGAGACTACATTATGAAGGCAGGTGGCGCGAGATGAGAGCAATCGGTATCGTTTTAGCAGGCGGCAACAGCAAGAGAATGCGGGACCTATCCAACAAGCGGGCCATTGCGGCTATGCCCATTGCCGGAAGCTACCGCAGCATTGATTTTGTTTTGAGCAACATGTCCAACTCCCATGTTCAGAGCGTGGCGGTGTTTACCCAATATAATTCCCGCTCCCTCAACGAACATCTGAATTCCTCCAAGTGGTGGGATTTCGGAAGAAAGCAGGGAGGATTGTTTGTATTTACGCCTACCATTACGGCGGAGCACAACGACTGGTATCGGGGTACGGCTGACGCCCTGTATCAGAACCTGACATTTTTAAAGGACAGTCATGAGCCTTATGTGGTCATCACCTCCGGAGACTGTATCTATAAGCTGGATTATGGCAAGGTGCTGGAGTACCACATCGAGAAAAAGGCCGATATTACCGTGGTGTGCAAGACCATGCCTGCCAATGTGGACGTGACCCGGTTCGGCGTCCTGGGAGTGAACGACGACGGACGGATCACTGATTTCCAGGAAAAGCCCATGGTGGCTGAGTCCAATACCATCTCCTGCGGCATCTATATCATCCGCCGCCGCCAGCTCATCGAGCTTTTAGAGCGGTGCGCTCAGGAGGACAGGTATGATTTTGTCAATGACATTTTAGTACGTTATAAGAACATTAAAAGAATCTATGCGTATGAGCTGGGTACTTACTGGAGCAATATCGCTTCTGTGGAGTCCTACTATGAGACGAATATGGACTTTTTGAAGCCGGAAGTGAGAGATTATTTCTTCCGCCAGTATCCGGAGGTTTACTCCAAAGTAGGCGACCTGCCGCCGGCCAAGTATAATCCGGGAGCAGATGTGAAAAACAGCCTGGTAGCCAGCGGCACCATCATCAACGGTGTTGTGGACAGTTCCGTGCTGTTTAAGCAGGTCTATGTTGGAAACAATTGTGTGATCAAGAACTCTATCATCCTGAATGATGTATATATTGGGGATAACACGGTGATCGAGAACTGTATCGTGGAAAGCCGGGACACCATCCGGGCCAACACCACATACATCGGGACTCCGGAGAATATTAAGATTGTTGTAGAGAAAAACGAGCGTTATACGTTATAGTGTCACCTGTTACAAAGTTTCATTGTTACAGAGGAGAAACAGAGAGGGGAACAAGATGCAGATTACAGATGTAAGAGTAAGAAGAATCGAGAAAGAGGGAAAGATGAAAGCTATCGTTTCGATCACCCTGGATAACGAGTTCGTGATCCATGATATCAAAGTGATCGAGGGAGAGAAAGGCCTGTTTATCGCAATGCCAAGCCGTAAGGCGGCAGACGGGGAGTACCGCGACATTGCTCATCCGATCAATTCCGAGACCAGGGATATGATCCAGAGGGTGATACTTGACAAGTATGAAAGCACCACCCTGGAGAGCGAAGCATCGCAATAAGGGAATCAGAAAGCGGCTGTGAAAGACGGAAGGGATAGCTTCCATCTTTCACAGCCGCTTGGTTTTTGTATGAGGTTGTTTTAGAGATTTCTCTTGTAGGTTCCTTGTAATTTGATTTTCAAGGGAAACAGCTCCTATGGTCACGCCAAAGCTTGTCATTGGAAATGTAATGAGATAAAAAGTAAAACCAATCATCTGCCTGTTCCCTTAATTCTTCCAGAAATTCGTACAGTCTGTCTACCTGGTCTTCTGATAATCTTTCTTTACCGCAAAATGCCGCCGCGATATGTTCAAAGGAATGTCCATATTTTTTAATAAATGAATGTTTTTCCAATGCTTTGTTGTAGTCAGATGCTGAGACGACAGAAAAATACTTTTGATGACGGCCAATCCTTTCGCTTTTGAGATATCCCTTTTTGATAATGTTGTGTAAGATCACTCGTTTGGTTTTTAGCGCGTGGTTGGGGAAAAATCCATATAGGACTTCACTTGAGATTTCGTCCGGATGCTGCCATATAACGTTCATATATTCCAGCTCTGCCGGCGATAATGCTTTTAGCCCAACATCTGTCAGGGGGCGGCGTCTGTTCTTGGCATATTCGTTTACACTTCCTTTTGGTTTGTATTCACTTTTTTTGCGGACTCATATAGTTTTTTTCTATATCTTCTGCAAAATATATTTCCGACACGGTTCCATCTTTAATTTCTAAAACTACTGGCACATCGGAAACGCTAATCTTATCCAGAACGTTCATCAATTTTTCTAAATTTCTATCCGCATCTTCTGTAATGTTATATGACAACATAGTTATATGATTTTTATAAAGGTAAAGCTCTAATTTAGGGAAAATTTCTTCACAGGGAGGACAGTCTTCTTTTTCAATGTACACTGTAACAGTTTTTTTCTTTGCAAGGATATCCTCTAAATCTTTTAAATGGATTTGATTAAATCCCGTCTGGCGAAAATTGTTTTCTTGAATAATAGTTCTTGCCAGCAACAGATTGTTTCCTATCCTAATTGATGAAATTAAAAAAACGGGAATAAATGCGGCCATAATCCCTTTTTTTATTATACTATTTCTGCAAAAATATTTAGATGACATAAAAATAACAGTAAAAAGTATGACCATAAGCAAACTTTGGCTTAGTATTAAACGATCAATAGAAAGGTTGTACTCATCTCTTAGCTTGCCATCGGTATATATGAGTATACAGATAGCAAAAGTCAGAAGAATACATAAAATGTATATAGCAAATTCGATTTTCTCATATAAATCTTGTGTTTGATTCATAATTACCCCTTTTCAAAGTCTCAAACTTGTGATACATTTGTATTATACAGTAATATATAAATTTTTCAACATATATTCACTTACAATATTAATGCTTATCTTTGGGGAGTTGGATTGGAAAGGTTGGAAAACAATGGCGGCACGATAATGGCCTATAATTGTCTCTGTTTATCATATAGATACTGTAACAGAATAATTATATATCACATTTTAAAGGGAGGTAAAATGATGCATAATCAGGTCAAGGTCAAAACGATATTGGAGGCAATTTTTATTATCACTATTATGTACGCTATTGTACAGTTTATACAGACAGTATGTTATGTATCAACAGAAAAAGGAATGATATCTGTGACTGTCAAAGACTGTGTAAGCATTCTATGTTTTATCCTTTTTGCGGCGCCTGTTATTATCTTTATTTTGCATACAGGGTTTCAGAATAGCAGAACTTTCTTTTTGGAATTTTGGAGAAAACACTGGATTTTTTATTTGTTTTATATAATTGTTTTGTTTGTAATAAAGAAAAATATAATATTAGGATATTATTCTGTTCAATTTTATATGTTCGGGTTATCTTTTGGACTGAATGAAAACAGTACATCCGCTTTTTTGATGGCGTATCTTTATATATTATTTTTTAGTGCTGTATCAACGCTTTTTTTCGTTCTTTTGCCAAACTATTTTTTGATTTTGTTCAGGAAGAGACTACAAAGATATAAAGGCTGATATATGAAAGATTATCTGTCTGGCATAAAATGTCAAATTATGTTGCCAGACAGATCCTTTTTGTTAATAGGGTCTGTCTGTAAAGTGGTTTTGTATGTCGCCTTTTACCCTTTGTATTACAAAATCGCATAGTTTGTAGTCATCTATTTGCGCTTGATATGACACCTCATCCTGCAACATATATGTTTCATATGTGTATGAGGAAAACATACAGAGTTCTTTTAAAAAGTAATTTTTTTCTTTTGTATTAACAGTAACAGAATTACTGTCCAGAGGAATACAGTTTGACTTTACCTTTTCCGAAGGTGATATATAAACAGTACACAAATAGCCAAGGACAATTCCATCCGGAGCGGCATTGTTTTGGATAATAAGATGTCTGTTAAATAGGTCTGCGTCGTTATATATAAATGCGCAGACATCAAAGAATAAAGATGGAGGCCTGTCAGGCAGATCTTCGTCAAATATGATCTCGCCGGTATCGAAGAGAATATCAAGTTGCTCATGATGGACGTCGGGCTCAAATATATCAAATCCCAGCTTGAGGTCGAATGATGGTTTCTGATATGTAGTTCCAATGAGCATGCATTTTTTTAAACCTACGATTAACCATAAAAGTAGCACTACACAATGTTTCAAAAAATAAA
>CAJUFP010000020.1 GCA_910585645.1 uncultured Hungatella sp.
GGCATATCTGAACCCGGACGGGACATCTCTCCTTCTCTGTCTGGCCTCACGACACTCCCGCCCCCATTGCTCACTCAATTATATATCAATTTCTGTCTCAGATCTTCTCAAACCGCTCCACATCCGTCACAAAGATAGTTGCCCCGCCCAGTTCTACGGTCATAGGCATCATCATATACCCGGCGGAAATGGAAGAGATATTGGGAGCCGGAACATTACATGTAATCTTCTGCCGCTTGCCACAGGTCTCCTTGATAAGCTCAATGGCATGGTCCACCTTCTCCGCCTCCGTACCGATCATAAGCGTGCAGTTGCCCTTTTTCAAAAAACCACCGGTGGTCGCCAGTTTTGTCACCATGTACTGATGCTCATTGAGAACCTCCGTAACGCGGTTGCCGTCATCAGAGCTTACGATTGCGTAAATAATCTTCATCCTCAACACCTCACTTTTTCATTTTACAAATCTTATTTCGAAACACTGGTTATCTTCTTCTCCCCTGAGCTTGTATTCTCATAGGAAATGTGGACTTGGTCTCCTGTGGTCAGGTCCGGAGTATTACTTCCCCATACAAACTGATAGGAAGTCCCGTTGCTGGACTGGATGGTCACTCCGGACGGGTCCAGGGAGGTTACTGTGCCTGACACGGAACTGCCGCCGGAGGAAGTGCCGCCGCCAGGATTTACGCTGCCCGAATTATTCCCCGCCGAAGGTCCGCCGGTACCGCCCGGAGTCGTGCCGGTGCCGGAGTTTGTGCCGGCTGACGGCCCCTGGGTGCCGCCGGAATTATTGCCCGCTGTGGGTCCTGTAGTTCCCCCGGGCGTGGTGCCGGTTCCGGTGGTGGTCGATGGCTTTGACTGGTTATTTGTGGACGGCTTTGTCTGGCTGGTCCCCTGACCCGCGGAAGTTGTTGTGTTACTGCTCTTTGTAGCAGGCGGCGTCTCCGACAGGTAGCTTCCTGACACATAACCTACATTTCCCTTGTAGCTGACCCGCATCCATCCGTTCTCCGCCTGGCCTGTCACCTCCACTTTCTCCCCGTCCGCCAAAGCCGCCAGCACATCAGAGCCGGTGGAGTAGCTGGAACGCACCCGGACCGACGCCATAGCATACATGGTCTTCTTTACGTCTGTAACCTTATATTTCTTAGCTGCCGTAGTCTCCGCTGCCGTGGTGGTCGCGCTGGTAGTCTGGAGCGCGGCTGTGGTCGCCGGCTGGGTCTGGGCAGCTTCGGTCCACCCTTCTGTAGACGGAGCCGCCGTCTCCTCCATGGAAACCGGGGCTGTGGTCTCCCCTGTGACGATCTCGATCCTGGTTCCGGAAGTAGTCTGGCTCTCTGCCGCGCTTCCCTCTTCCTCCAACTGGTCGCTTTCCGCTTCCGCCGCAGTCGTCCCATTAATCACGATTCCGTCGCCGCTGCCGCAGGCCGTAATGCTCAATGTTGTCATTGCCGCTACGAAAATCAACCATTTTTTCCTCATATATTTATTCCTCCATGCAATCTTGCACTTATCTCAATCTATCATACCAACCATTATACACGACCTGTAAGTGTTTTACTATTTAAATTTTTATGACAAAATGCGAAGCATTTTCCAAAAATTTTATAATCCCACAAAAAATAGTTCGTAAAAATCGTCTTCCATATGAAGTTTAGGCGAGTTCTCCCCGCCGCCATTGGTGCTGCGCTTCATGGCCGCGTAAAAATCCTCGCCCACACTGATCATATCCATCTCATAAATCTCATATCCCAACTCCCGGCACAGAAAACAAAAGGCGGCTACAGGATCAGCGCTCGTTCTGGTCTCCATAAACCGTTCCCGCAACGCCAGATCCCCGCGGACTCTGGCTCGAAGCTCCTCCAACAGGGCTGCCGTATCCATAACCATTCCCCCTCATCTTCTCATCCTCCGGACCATGCCCGGATGGCTGCCTGGTATAACTCGATTTAAATACCTTTCATTTTCGGTGAGGATGCTTTTTCGAGAGCGCAAAGGAAAAAGCGGAGGCGTAGTGGTGCTACGCCCGGCATTTTTCCTTTGTGCTATCGGGAAAGCAGACCAGCGAAATGTAAGGTTATTTAAATCGGGTTATACTAGGTATTATGCCGCGTCCTGTCTATCATTTCGCTCCGACCTCAGGCCGCATACAAGGCACGCCTTGGCATGCTTCCTTATTATACCACACTTCTCCCCTTCATAAAAGCACCTTTAAACAATTTCCTTCTTAAGAAACCGTACCGAGACCAGAAACGCCGCCCCTTCCGCCAGGGGAACCGCAAGCCAGATGCCCCGGATTCCCCACAGCCTAGGCAGCGCTATGATTCCCACAGTCAAAAAAGCAAACGTCCTGAGAAACGACAAAAACGCGGAAACCTTCCCATTTGACAGGGCCGTAAACATGGAGGAGGCAAAAATATTCACCCCGCAAAACAAAAAACTTACAGAAAATAATCGAAATCCTTCCGCCGCAAGAACATACACCCTGCCGCCCTCCCGGGCAAACAGATTCACCACCCTGCCTCCGCCAAAATACGCAGTCAAAAAAACTCCCGCGCAAGTCCACAGGATCACCTTAAGGCAGGAGCGCAGAACGCGCTTTAACCTCTCCCCATCTCCCCTTCCAAAGTGATAGCCCAAAACTGGAGCCACGCCCATGGAAAAGCCCATAAACAGCGTATTCAGCAGAAACTGGGAATAGTTTATAATGGTGATGGCGGCAACGCCGTCCTCCCCTGCAAACCTCATCATATTTCGGTTAAACAGAAAACACGTCACTGCCATGGCAAGCTGGCTGACCATTTCCGAACTGCCGTTTGCGCAGCTTTCTGTCAAAACCTTTATATCCCACGATATTCTGCAAAAATGAAGGGTTTCCCGCCGCTGTGTTCCAAAAAACCACAGCCCTGCCGCTGTGGGCATCAGGTATCCAAAGCCGGTCCCCAACGCCGCTCCCTGTATCCCCATATCCAAAACCACAATAAACACATAATCCAGAACAAGGTTCAGGATCCCGGAACCGACAGACAAAAAAGAACCAAGACCGGGATGCCCGGCTGTGACGAACAGATTGGCAAACATCGTCTGCAGCATATAGGCCGGAAAAAACACAAGCAGGATGTGAAGATACTCTTTGGCGTATTCAAAAAGCCCGCCTCCGGCTCCAAGGACCTCCAAAATCTCATCTGTCATCACAAAGCCCAGCGCCGCCAGCACCGTCCCTGCCGCCCCGCCGCAAAAAACCAGCATCGTAAAAGACTCCCTTGCCCTGCCACAATCTCCCTCGCCCATCGTCCGGGAGATTATGGCATTGCCCCCGGCAGCCAGCATAGTCCCAAGCCCCACCACCAGATTGATAACCGGCGTAACAATATTGATGGCTCCAAGAGCGTCCGTGCTGACAAACCGGGACACAAACACCGTGTCTACCATGGTATACAACCCTAAAAATACCATCATCACCATGGTCGGAAGGGCAAATACCAAAAGTCCCCCTGTGCTAAAGTCATTTCCAAGAACATTCTCTTCACGATTCATCTGTCTTTACCTCCCCTGTGCTTTTCCTGACAGGGGAAAATACAAAACGCTGGGTAGGGTAACCAAATTCCGTCAGCAGCTCCCTCTCCCCAAATCCCAGCCCTTTGATAATATCCCGATGTCCCGTATCCGCCCGGTCGCCCTCCCGGTATGTAGTGATGACGATCTCCCGTTCTGGCAGAATATCTTCCGCCAGTTTATCCAAAAATACCTTTGCAAGATTTGTCCTGCGGTACTGAGGATGGATTCCGAAAAATTCAATACTCCCTGTGTCATGAGAAAACGCCATCACCCCTACAGCCCCATGTCCATGTTTCACCATCAACGCCCGCCTTTGGTCTACATACTTTTTCAGTTTTTGAAGGTACTCCTCCTCATCCATACAGGGATAACCGTCAATAACCAGCCGCGTAAGCTCCATCCACGCCGGTATATCCTGCTTTCCGGCAAAAACGATGTCCGATTTTTTTATTCCCGCGCCATCCGCACCCTCTTGCAGGGTAAACCTAAGCTGCAACGGATAAAATTCCCGCGTTTGCCTGTACCTGGCCGGCGTCTGCTTGTACATCGCTTTAAACGTGGCGGTAAACGCCTGCTGGCTCTCATACCCGCAGACCATGGCCACATCCAAAATGGGCATGTCCGAAAACGCAAGAAGCTTTGCCGCCTCCGTCAACTGTCTCCGCCGGGCATAGTCGTGAATGGTCATCCCCACCGTATCCCCAAAGATTCTGTGCAGATGATATTTGGAGTAATGGACCGCGGCCGCAACCCCATCCAGATCCAGTTTCTGGTCAAGATTCCTTTCTATGAAATCAATAGCCTGTTTTGTGATGGCAACGGACTGTATCTCCATATAATTCCTCCCTTCGCATACCATAGATGCCTGTGTAGCATACCAAAATTAAGGAGGATTGTTTTAATGATTCTTGCGGATTTTCCCACATTCCTCAAATCCGATACGGTCTCTCAAAATACCGCGGCTGATTTCGTCCGTCCCCTTTCCTCTCCTACCGCTTCCCTGCGGAAAACTCAGCCGCCGCTTTCACCCACCCCATCAGCTCCTCGTCAAGCTCCTCCAATGCCCCCACCATCACATGATGAGTCCACCGATTGGGATAAGCCTCCGTGGCCGCGTCAACGCGGGGCGAATCCACAGGATAACTTAACCCGAACGTCACCGTCAGATACGCCTCTGGCCGCTCCTTGGCCTTTCTCACAGGGAGCAGGGAGGCAAACGCAAAATTACGCTTGTTGGAAAATGAAATCTGGGTTTTCTGCACCTTCACAGTCACATTCTCAATCTCTGACAAGATTTTCTCTTCCAAACGCTCGTAGAGAGGTAAGGACTGTGGGCTTTTATGGAAAAACAGAAATACATCCTGGGTCATGACTGTCCTCCTTTTTCTTCCTCTAAATAACCGGCCTTCTCCTTAGCATATACTTTTTATCTCTTTGTAAATATTTTTTCTTACTTCATTTGGTTCCTTTTCTCTTAATTCCATACATAATTTGTTATGTTCCTCCACTAACGCTCTATGTATATTCCAAATAGCTGGTATCTCGACCCTTTTCATATTCTGAATATTGCAACCATCTGGAACACACGGAAACGCTTTTAAAAAATCAGATGATTTATCTTGTATACTTTTATTTATACAAAAGCTTAAAGGGGCTATACATCTGCAATCCTTGTTATAATACCATCTAAAATGTTCATTTTTTCCATTATCTTCCGAGTTTCTTACACAATCCAATACCGCTTTCATCAAGACCAATTTACAATACCGCTCATAATATTTACAGTAATCTTTCTCTTTCTGGTTTGAAAGTAGCTTTGAACTAAAATAGGCCTTTCTATTTATACATGTATCAATATCTATTTTAGATGTAATTACTTTTTCAGATTGTATTGACTTAATAAAGTAATACTCTGAACCTAAAATTGGCAAAACAATAATCTTATTATTATTTTTTCTGGATAATGATGCTAGTTTATGATATATCCTTCGTGTACTATCGTTCCCTGGGATAGTGTCTAAATATACTAATATCGTATCATTATTATTTAACAAATGTTCTACATTACTGTATACATTTCCATTTCCTTCTGTATATATAAAATTCGATGAGATTTCTTTCCTATATGACCTCATAAATAATTGAGGCAAAGGGTCTTTTTTATTATCTTCAAATACATATATCATAGGAATACCTCTAAACAATTCTCTGTCATTGTTATACAGCAATCTTCACTTTCTGGACTACCTAAGAAAGGTGACTTACAGTCTATTAAAATTATACTGTGTTCTGCACATCTATTTATTAATTCATGCCCTTCGCTTTTATATAGATCGTATCTGTCAAGCATTATAACTTTATTCTCCGCTCTTAATACTTTATCCAGAGTATCGCCTCTCAATAAATCGTCATATGTAAATGAATCAACAAGCTCTCCATATGCCTTTAATTTTTTTAAATGCTTGCACAATCTTGTTTTTCCTGTCGCAGACTCTGCGTCAAATGTATAGATACCATTTTCTAAATTAATCTTAACCGTTGGATTATATTCGTCATTTATATACATTCCGCTATACCTCCTATACTCATGTTAGGATTGAATGGCCGTTCTTCACAAATATACCTGTTTAATCTGTCTATAGATGTAAATCTATAATTATCTAATTTTATATCTATATCGTTTCCATATTGTGTTGATACGGTTAAGCCATTATCTTCAATTAATATACCTCCATCTTTGCAAAATCTAATAATAAGGTCTCGCGCATTATAACCACATTCTGCCAAATCTATAACTTTATCTGGTAAATTGAGCACACACAATGCCGCTTTACATCCTGTACTCATATCACTATAGCGCAATTTATAACCAAATCGGTCTATAAAAGAATTTTCATCATTGTATTCACCTTTTTCAATCTTTTCTATCATTAACCGATCCAATGCCGTGCCTTTAATCTTTAACTTAGAAAATTCTTTTTCTACATCAATTACTATCTCTTTATCTAATTTCAAATAAGTATCCTTTAAAAATATGCTAAGCATGATAACCCTCCTCTCTGAATACTGATTATACCATAAACTGCATAAATTTTCCAAACGATAAATGGGTAACCGCGAAATCTGGAATCTAACCGTTACGTTCAAACATATCAGTAAAGTAGCCTGGTTATATTCCGTATTCCCAATGAGAGGCCTCTGACCTGCTGATCCTAAGCTTGCGTCTTTTGCAAGCTTAGGACCTCTTCCGCCCTCAAAACGATAGAACTATTATCCCGCCTCCTGCTCACCACCATGGAATAGGTATGGAAATATCCGGAATAGGAATACTCTCCTGCTCATCTCTGTCTTCTCTTTCGGAATCCCACCAGAACAGATCATCCTGGGAAGGTGCTGTTTCCGGACCTCCATCTCCGCCAAGAGGCGGCCTGCCTCCCTGACCGCCTCCATTTCCCTGGCTGCTTCCGCCTCCCTGGCTGCTTCCGCCTCCCTGGCTGCCTCCGCCTCCCTGGCTGCCTCCGCTTCCCTGGCTGCTTCCGCCTCCCTGGCTGCTTCCGCTCCCACTCTCCTGCGCTCCTGAACTCCCCTGCTCATCTCCATGATTTCCGCTCCCCTCCAGGGACGGTCCGGTCTCCTGCCCTCCGCTCCCCTCCAGGGACGGCCCGGTCTCCTGCCCTCCGCTTCCCTCCAGGGACGGCCTTATCTCCGGCTCTCTGCTCTCCTCCTGGGATGGCTTCTCCTGGGGCCGCCCCCACCACGGATACACTCCCTGCCACGGCCAGTTCCCCCAGTCCGGTCTGCTCTCCCACTGGCTGCTCTCCTCCATCCAGTCCTCCCAGGATTCCCACAACGCCTCGTCGCCCTCCAAAGTCGGATCTACCGACTCCGCGTCCGGATGCAGAGGGCAGATCTCTGGCGCCACATGAAGGGAATCCTCCGTCTGCCCCGCGCCTTCCGGCAAAACCATAAACACCCGCTCCTCTGTCTCCGGACAGAACTCTGTGGCAGTCCCCTGGGATTCCATACACACAAGTACCTTTGCATGGACATCACAAACCGAAACCGGCGCTGTCCCCGGCGCGAAATACTCGCTGTACACCGCGTTGCCTCTTGGGTCCAGATCACACACACCGGTTACGGCCTGTTTTCCCGACTTTCTGCATATCTGATACCGTTTCATACCCTCTGGTACCCTAAATCCGGTATCGTCTCTCCCTTCATGTACCCTGTCCATAATCCTTTTCCAAATATCCTTGTGATAAGATGTCCCCCCAGTCACCGGCTGGTTCCCATCGTTGCCGCTCCAGATCCCCGCTGTGTAGTAGGGCGTAAACCCTACAAACCACAGATCCTTGTTATCCGTAGTAGTCCCGCTTTTTCCCGCGGCCGACATTCCCTTAAGAGCCGCCCTCCTTCCCGTAGGACTCACAGGCGTATCCGCAAATTTACTGCGCCCCGCCACCACATCCCTCATGGCGTCTGTCAAAAGAAAGGCTGTCTCCGGCTTCAACACCTGCCTGCTCTCTTTTTGGCTCTCCAGCAGCACATTGCCGTCGTGGTCCAGAACTTTCGTAAAAAACACAGGCCTGGTGTACACACCTCCTGCTCCTATGGCCCCAAACGCCGCCGTCAGCTCCAGGTTATTCACCCCGTCCGTAATCCCCCCAAGAGCTGTAGACGCGTTGTAATCCTTCTCCGACAAGGTGGTTATCCCCATATTCCCGGCATACCACACTCCAAGCTGAGGGGACACGGTCTCCATCATGCACCGCACCGCCACAATATTCATAGAATACGCGATAGCCTCCCGGATATTGCAGTACCCATAATAACGGCCGTACCAATTCCGAAACTGCTTGTTCCCCACCTGATAAGGCTCATCATAATACACCGTGGCCAGCGTGGCATTTACCCCGTCAATGGCAGGGGCAAAAGCAGTGAGCACCTTAAAAACAGACCCTGGCTGGCGCAGAGAATCTGTGGCCCGGTTAAAGGTGCGGCTGGCCGTTTTCTCCCCCCGCCCGCCGTTTATGGCCAGCACCTCCCCGGTAAACTGGTCCATCAGCACAAAGGAGGCCTGGGGCTGTAAAACCGCCAAAAGCCGTTCTCCCAGCACGGTATCCCTCTCCCCTGTCACAGAATCCCGAAACAGCTCCACATCCTTGCGAAGACTCTCCTCATTGGGATACAGCCCGTCAAAATCCGCCGAAACCTTGGTCTTATGGAATAACTCCACATCCTGCTCCGAATAATTGGAAACCGTCCCGTCCTCATGCTCCACAGTCAGCCGATAATCCCCTGCCACATAAGCTTCCTTATAGTTCTCCGGATTATTGATCTCCTCATCCACGATCTGCTGTAACCCCAGATCCTGGGTGGTATAGATGGAAAGTCCCCCGGAATAGATCATTTTCCTGGCAAGCTCCCCGGAATACCCCAACTGCCTGGCCATGGCCTCTGTAACCTGGGTTATAACCTCATCCGTAAAATACGTGTAGGGTGTGGCCTGAGACTTTGTCTCCACATCAATATCCTGTATCCTGGCATACACGTCGTCTGCCAAAGCCTCCGCCTTCTGGCCAGAGGTTATCATTCCCTGCTGTTCCATTTTATCCAGGATCCGCTTCCTGCGCTCCCCATTGGCCTGGGCTCCTGTCAGGGGATTAAGCCGGGAGGGATTCTGGGTAATACCTGCCAGGACCGCACACTCTGACAGGGTTAATTCCCCCAGTTCCTTATTAAAATACCGCCGCGCCGCCACCTTCACCCCCAAAGTATTGGCCCCCAGGTTAATGGTGTTCAGATAATCCGTGATAATGGTTTCCTTATCCGATATTTTTGTCAGCTCCACGGCCAGGTACTGCTCCTGCAGCTTTCTCTCCAGTTTCTCCCGAAAGGTTTTCTCCATCCCTCCGTTAAAAACCGAATTTTTAATCAGCTGCTGGGTGATGGTGCTGCCGCCTCCTGCCGACGCGTCCCCGGTGACCACCCCCTTGACCGCCCGCAAAATAGACTTTACATCAATACCATTATGTTCCCAAAACCGCTCATCCTCAATGGCAATAAACGCGTTGACAAGGTCCTTTGGAATCTCCTCATAGGAAGCCTCCTCCCGGTTGGCTCCCTCCATCACCAGCTTTTCCACAGGATTCCCGTTCCTGTCATAGATGGTGGTGGCAAAGCCCTGAGGGCGAAAACTGAGCACATGGATGTCCGGAGCGTTACCAATAACCTTTTTTGCCCACACAAAGATCATAACCGCCAAAATAACCGCACATATTAATAGAATCAGAAGCAGGATGCCCACGCCCCTTAAAACTCCTTTTGCCAGTTTTTTTCCGTCTGTTTTCATAACCAAAGTCCCCCGTCCAATCTTTCGCTGGTCTTTTTGCCTTTGGACTTAGTTTTCCCTGTATCCCTCCTTATATACCCTCTTTCTTTTCTGGTTTCGCCCGTAAATCTTCCCCACATTGCCAATACAAAAGAGGTGAGAAAAGATGGGACAAGATCAGCCCATCTTTTCTCACCTCTTTTACTCCTGCCTCAAATACCCAAGGATCTCCGCCGCGTTGGTATCCGGCTTCACCTTCTCCATCACCTTTTCAACCATACCCTTTTCATCGATGATAAAGCTGCTGCGCACCACGCCCATGGACACCTTCCCATACATCTTCTTCTCCTGCCACACATCGTAGGCCTGAATCGCCTTTAACTCCGGATCCGAAAGAAGAATAAACGGCAGCTCATATTTGGACGCGAAATTCTGGTGGGATTTCACGCTGTCCTTGCTGATACCGATGACCACCACTCCCAACTCTTCAAACTCCTTGTAAGCCCCCGCAAAGGCACAGGCCTGCTTCGTACACCCGGACGTATTGTCTCTGGGGTAAAAGTACACCACCACCTTTTTTCCAAGAAAATCCGCCAAAGATACCTGGTTTCCATCCTTGTCCGGCAGCGTAAACTCCGGAGCCTTCATTCCCTCTTTTATCATCATCCAATATCCTCCTTTGCTGATCTCTCCATCCTTTTATGGCGGACCGTATTGCCGCCTCGGAGATATTGTATCATACCCGCCTGAACGATTCCATAAAAATCCGTAAAATTCCGGCTTGTGCCTTTCAGACGTTATGATTCATGGGGGATCTGAATTGGTGTATTGTTGAGTGAGCAATGGGGCGAGGGGTGTCGTGATGCCAGTCAGAGAAGGGAAGGATGGTCCTGTCCGGGCTCATCGAAATGTTTGGCATATCTGAACCCGGACGGGACATCTCTCCTTCTCTGTCTGGCCCCGCGACAATCCCCGCCCCCTTTGCTCACTCAATCATATATCAAAAAGCCTCATAAACAGTAACTTTCACACCCCTCTATAACCCCCGCCCTCCAGCATCCTCTCCACCGTCACCGCGATCCCGTCCTCATCCAGAGAAGCCGTCACCTCATCCGCCATAGCCTTAAGCTCCTCCACCCCATTGGCCATGGCCACCCCATAGCCTGCGTAATCCAGCATGGAAGCATCGTTGTGTCCGTCCCCGAAGGCCATCATCTCCTCCCGTTTATACCCCATAGGCTCCAGAACCGTCCCAAGAGCCTTTGCCTTGTCAATCCCCTTTGCCGTAAACTCAAAATAAAACGGGCCGGTAAACATACAGCTGAGCGTGTCCTTAAACGGCTCCATCATCTCCTTATAATGGGCCTGAAGATACTCCGGGTCCGCCGTGGTCAGGATCTTGTTCAGGGGGAAATCCACAAAAGCCGCCAGATCCCTCTCCTCACACAGGTTAAAATTCCCGCCTCTGGACTCATACTCCATCACATTAAAGGCCTTGCCGTTTACCGTAATATACTGGTCATACACATTGTTCACATACATGTACTTCCCCCGGTCGATCATAGGCCGCACCCGGTCAAACCTCTTCATGTGCTCCAGCACCGCCTTCCCCTCCTCCACGGACAGGGCCTGATTAAACAGCACCTTCCCGGTCGCGCAGTCCACCACCTGGGACCCGTTGTAGGACACCAGCAGCCCGTGATGCTTCTCCATCTCAAGCTCCCTGGCAAACTCCATAAGCCCGCTGGTAGGCCGCCCTGACGCCAGTATGAGGATAACGCCCGCCCTCTCCGCCCGAAGCAGCGCCTCCCTTGTCCTGGGACTGATCCTCTTTTTGCTGTTCAGCAGCGTCCCGTCCATATCCATGGCAATCACTCTCATCATCTTTAAACATCCCCTTTTCTCATTTATCGCGCCTTCTTCAATCCGTTAAGCCTCTCCACCATCAAAACCATCACCGCCACAATCCCCAGAAGATAAAACGGGTACAGCCAAATCCCCACTCTCCCCGATATCATCCCAAACAGGGACGGCATCACCATAGTGCCCACATAGGCGCACGCCATCTGCATGCCCATGATGGCCTGGGACAGACCCTCCCCGAAATTAGCCGGCGTCTCATGGAGCAGAGCCGGATACACAGGCGCGCACCCCACGCCCACCATCACAAGCCCAACCCCTGTCATAGCCTGACCCAGAGGCAGCATCAAAAGGACGATCCCCGCCACAGCCACTGCCTGTCCCAGCCGCACCATGTTCCTATCATTAAGCTTCATGGTGATAAACCCGCAGACAAACCGCCCGGCCGTGATGCCCAGATAAAACAGGGAAGCCCACTTAGCCGCAGCGCTGGCCGAAATCCCCCGGTTCAGCACCATGTAGCTGGCCGCCCACAGCCCTGCGGTCTGCTCCAGACCGCAGTAGCAGAAAAAGGAAATCATGGCCTCCTTTGCCCCTGAAAGCCCGAAAACCTCCAAAAGCCCCATGCTCCTTCTCTCCCCCTGCTCCTCCTCCTCTGCCCTGCTCCCCTTCCACAGGTACAACGTGGCGAACAGCACCGCTGTCAGCGCCATCTGCAGAACCGAGATGATCCGATAGCCTCCTGTCCACGGCAGGCCTCCCACCAGACAGGCCCCCATGATGTAAGGCCCTATGGACGCCCCGATCCCCCAGAAACAGTGAAGCCAGCTCATATGCCTTGCCTCATAGTGAAGGGCCACATAATTGTTCAGCGCCGCGTCCACCGCCCCGGCCCCAAGGCCGTAGGGCAGAGCGATAACACACAACATCCAGAACGAATCCGACACCGAAAATCCCCACAGAGCCCCCGCTGTCACGGCCACGCTCACTGCCGTCACCCTGCCCGTCCCCAGCTTTTTGGTCAGCGTATCGCTGAGCAGGCTGGAAATAATGGTGCCTCCCGATATGATAATGGAAATAATCCCCGCATAGGACACCGGAACCCCCAGCTCCCCCTGAATGCTGGGCCACGCCGCCCCCAAAAGGGCGTCCGGAAGCCCCAGGCTGATAAACGCAACATAAATAATCCCAAGCAGCAATGTCATAGTTCTCCTTTTCCTACCTCTCTTCCCATAATCAAAACATTTTCTTGTATTTTCCTTTTAAAACCTCTATAATAATATTGCATTTTCCATGGGTTTTCTATCAAAAAACAGACTTAAACTATAAAAATACGGCCAAAAAGGAGCGTCCAACCGCCTATGAAACCAGTTGCGAACCAGCCATCCGCCTCACACTCCCCCCTTTTATCCATCTCCCCCGCCGCCTGCTGCCCCGGCTCTGCCCACGACACCCCCGACGCCTCCCGCCCCGGCTCTGCCCGTAACACCCCTGCCGCCTCCCGCCCACAGGCCCCCACGCCCGGTCCCGCCGACAGCTCCCCCTACATCCACACCTCCAACAGCCGCATCAACACCTCCACCCTGGAGGAGACCCTGCGCTGTATTACGCCGGAATTTCCCTACACCACGGACCTGTGTACCCTTCACACCCTGCCGGGCTGCACCTTTCCCTGGCACTGGCACAAGGAAGTGGAACTTTTCTACCTGCAGAAAGGAACTCTGGACTATATACTGCCCGACGGACAGCACACCTTCCGCCAGGGGGAAGGCGGCTTCTTAAACTCCGGCGTCCTCCACATGACCTGCTGTCCCAAAAACCAGGTGTGCATCCAGGAAGAGCACCTTTTCCTCCCCTCCTTTCTGGGAGGCCAGGAAAACAGCATCCTGACCGCCCGGTACATCACCCCTGTTCTGGAGCACCCGGACATGGAGCTGTACCGCCTTGACCCAGCCGTCCCGGACCATGAGGAGATCATCCGCCTGATGAAAGCCTCCTTCACCTGCTACGAATCCGCCCGGGAAGGCTATGAATTTGAAGTCCGGGAATATATGAGCCGCGTATGGCGGATCCTGTTCTCCCACCTAAAAGACTTTCACGGAGACAAAAAAAAGCGGCCCCACAGCGACCGCATCAAAACCATGATGGAATTTATCTCCTTCCACTACCATGAAAAGCTGACCCTGAAACAGATCGCAGACTCCGCGTTCATCAGCCCCAGGGAGTGCAGCCGGTGCTTTCAGGAAACCCTGGGCCAGACCCCCTTCTCCTACCTGACCGACTACCGCCTCCACAAAGCCTGCTCCCTTCTGACCCACACACACTTAAGCGTCACCCAGGTAAGCGCTGCCTGCGGGTTCAACAGCAGCAGTTACTTTGCCCAGATCTTTCACAGGACATTCGGGTGTACGCCCAGGGAGTACGGGCGGCAGAACCATACAGGCGTTTAAACGCCTATATGGGTTCCCGCCGGTTCTTCCCGAAATGTCAATGTATCTAACCCGCAGTATTCAATATATTCAAACAAATGCTGATTCAGCCCGCTTCTGTGTCCGCTCTCATCCAATTTAATCCGGTCCAGCTTAGCCAGATCCCTTATCCTTTTACATGCCCTTATCATGGACGTATCAATACCCTTTGACTCCAAAACTTCATATGTCAGATCCATATCACTCCCCCGTTTTCTCTGCAGACAGATTCATGTACCCATACCTCTTCCCATTCCCCGCCAAAAACCCTGCCGTCACCGTCAAAGACAGCACCTCTGCCACCACCACGGCCAGCCAGATCCCGTTAACCCCCAGAAAAACAGGCAGCGCCGTCACCGACAAAACCTGAAACACCAAAGTCCTCAAAAACGAGATCACTGCCGACACGCCTCCGTTCCCCAGAGCCGTAAAAAACGCCGACCCGAAGATGTTCAATCCCGTGATCAAAAACGCCATGGCGTACAGCCGAAACCCGTCCCTGGTCATGGCAAAAAGCTCCCCGTCATACCCCACAAAGATCCGCATAAGAGGGTTGGCCGCCAGCTGGGCCGTCACGATCATCACGACCCCCGCAGCCCCGTTCAGCCTGATGCTCTTCCAAAACAGATTCCTAAGCTCCCCCCGGTTCCCCGCCCCGAAGTGGTAACTGATCACAGGCGCGCAGCCCACGGCATACCCCAGATAAATGGCGGAAAACACAAAGCTCATGTACATCATCACCCCGTAAGCCGCCACCCCGTTCTCCCCGGCCCGGACCATCAGCTGATAATTGTACAGAATATTCACCACAGACGCCGAAATATTGCTCATCAGCTCCGAGGAGCCGTTGGTGCAGGTCTTTATAAGCACCCACTTATTCCACTTGGCCTTTGTCAGCCGAAGAAGACTGCTGTTCCTCCCGGCAAAATACAGAAGGGGAAGCACGCCTCCCACCACCTGGCTCATGCCCGTGGCCGCCGCGGCTCCCGCAAGCCCCAGCCGGAACACCCCAACCAAAAGATAATCCAGCGCCACATTGGTCAGGCCTGCCGCCACGGTCACCGCCAGCCCCAGCTTCGGCTTTTGGGCTGTCACAAAAAAACTCTGAAACACAAACTGCAGCATAAACGCCGTCTGAAACGCCAGGATGATCCACCCGTACACCAGACAGTTATCAAGCATCTCCCCCTCCGCGCCCAGAAGCACCGCGATGGGCCGCAGAACCACAAACCCGATCACGGTCAGCATAAGCCCGACGCCTATGGTCACATAGAGCAAAAAAGAGAAATACTCATTGGCCTTGTCCCTCTTGCCCTCCCCCAGAGTCATAGCCACAATGGCGCTTCCTCCGGTTCCGATCATAAATCCCAGCCCGCCCAGCATAGCCAGCGGCGGATAGATCAGATTCAGGGCCGCAAACGCCGTCTTTCCCACAAAATTGGACACAAACAAACCGTCCACCACACTGTAGATGGACGTAAAGATCATCATAACGATGGAAGGCATCACAAACCGTATCAGCCTTGTGGCCGTAAAATGGTCTGACAGCCGTATCTCCTCCCTCTTCCCCTTTTTCAAAATACTGCTCATAACGTATCACAACTCCTTCACTTTTGTCCTGAAATACTCCAGATACTTCCTCATAACCCGCAGATGCTCCCGCCACTCCTCCTCCGTCAGATGGCCGAACGCCTCCTCCTCCATGGCCGCCACAGGCACGATCTTCTCCTCCACCAGCGCTCTCCCCCCCTCAGTGAGAAAAATCCCCATCTCACGCCCCTTTCCGGGTCTCAGATACACGATCCCCTCCTGCTCCAGCTTCTTCACCACCGAGTGGACCGTCTGCTTGCTGACGCAGGCCGCGCTGCAGATATCCCTCTGCAGGCACCCCTCCCCCATATCCCAGATATTGTACAGCACCGTAAAAGCGCCGTCCGACAGCCCCACCTTCCTGCTGACCACGTGATACAATCCCTCTATCTCCCGGTTCAACCCGTTAAACTCCTTCACCTTCCCATTATGCTCCTCCATAACAGCCACCTCCAGTACGATTTCAGACTCCCCACATTATAGTACGAAATCATACTCATGTCAACCCCGCTTCCCCCAAATTTTTTCAGAAAGTCCTTGCACCTTTTCCATTTTTCTATATAATAGAATGAGAAAAAAACAAGGAGGATAAAAAAATGCCAAAAAGAACCGACATTCACAAAGTGCTCATCATCGGCTCCGGCCCCATTATCATCGGCCAGGCATGTGAATTTGACTACTCCGGAACCCAGGCCTGCAAGGCTTTGCGCAATCTGGGCTACGAGATCGTACTGGTAAATTCCAACCCGGCCACCATCATGACCGACCCGGAAACCGCTGACGTCACTTACATTGAACCCCTCAACGTGGAACGTCTGGAGCAGATTATCGCCAAAGAACGGCCCGACGCCCTTCTCCCCAACCTGGGCGGTCAGTCAGGCCTGAACCTGTGCGCGGAACTGTACAAAGAAGGCATTTTAGATAAATACAACGTAAAAGTCATCGGCGTTCAGGTGGACGCCATCGAGCGGGGCGAGGACCGCATCGAATTTAAGAAAGCCATGAACAGCCTTGGCATTGAGATGGCCCGCAGTGAAGTGGCTTACTCCGTGGAGGAGGCCCTTAAGATCGCCAGCAAGTTAGGCTACCCGGTAGTGCTCCGTCCCGCCTACACCATGGGCGGCGCGGGAGGCGGCCTGGTATATAATAAGGAAGAACTGAAAACAGTCT
Organism: uncultured Hungatella sp.; assembly: GCA_910585645.1. GTDB lineage: Bacteria > Bacillota > Clostridia > Lachnospirales > Lachnospiraceae > UBA3402. The sequence goes on from CAJUFP010000020.1 coordinate 16,975, forward strand.
GCGCCAGAGGCCTTCAGGCCAGCCTGGTAGGCCAGGTCCTGGTGGAGGAATCCATCTTAGGCTGGGAAGAGCTGGAGCTGGAAGTGGTCCGTGACTGTGAAGGCAACATGATAACCGTCTGCTTTATCGAGAACATCGACCCTCTTGGGGTACACACCGGGGACTCCTTCTGCGCGGCCCCCATGCTGACCATCTCAAAAGAATGCCAGAAGCGGCTTCAGGAACAGGCCTACAAGATCGTAGAGTCGGTCCAGGTCATCGGCGGCACCAACGTGCAGTTTGCCCACGACCCGGTCAGCGACCGCATTGTGGTCATCGAGATCAATCCCCGCACCTCCCGCTCATCTGCCCTGGCATCTAAGGCCACCGGTTTCCCCATTGCCCTAGTATCCGCCATGCTGGCCACAGGCCTGACCTTAAAGGACATCCCCTGCGGCAAGTACGGGACACTGGACAGGTATGTCCCTGACGGCGACTATGTGGTCATCAAATTCGCCCGCTGGGCATTTGAGAAATTTAAAGGTGTGGAGGACAAGCTGGGAACCCAGATGCGGGCCGTAGGCGAGGTCATGAGCATCGGCAAGAATTATAAAGAGGCCTTCCAGAAAGCCATCCGCAGCCTGGAGACAGGCCGCTACGGCCTGGGCCACGCCAAAGACTTTGACACAAAGAGCAAAGACGATCTGTTAAAGATGCTCATCACCCCCTCCAGCGAGCGCCACTTCATCATGTATGAGGCCCTCCGCAAAGGAGCCACGGTGGAGGAGATCTTTGACATCACCAAGGTAAAAGCCTGGTTCATTGAGCAGATGAAAGAGCTGGTGGAGGAGGAAGAGACCCTCTTAAAAGACAAGGGCCGCATGCCATCCGACGCCCTTCTGACAAAGGCCAAAAAAGACGGATTCTCCGACAAATACTTAAGCCAGATTCTGGAGATACCGGAGGAGGACATCCGAAACCGCCGTATCGCCATCGGCGTGGAGGAGGCCTGGGAGGGAGTCCACGTAAGCAGCACCGAAAACAGCGCTTACTACTACTCCACCTACAATGCCCCTGACAAAAACCCGGTAAATACAGGCAAGCCCAAGATCATGATCCTGGGCGGCGGCCCCAACCGCATCGGCCAGGGCATTGAGTTCGACTACTGCTGCGTTCACGCCTCCCTTGCCCTAAAGAAAATGGGATTCGAGACCATTATCGTCAACTGCAACCCGGAGACCGTGTCCACAGACTACGACACCTCCGACAAGCTGTACTTTGAGCCTCTGACTCTGGAGGACGTGCTGAGCATCTACAACAAGGAAAAGCCTGCAGGCGTCATCGCCCAGTTCGGCGGCCAGACCCCGTTAAACCTGGCCGCTGACCTGGAGAAGAACGGCGTGAAGATTCTGGGCACCTCCCCGTCGGTCATCGACCTGGCCGAGGATCGGGATCTGTTCCGCGACATGATGGACAAGCTTAACATCCCCATGCCGGAGTCAGGCATGGCCACCACCGTGGAGGAAGCCATCGCCATCGCGGGGCGCATCGGCTACCCGGTTATGGTCCGCCCCTCCTACGTGCTGGGAGGCAGGGGCATGGAGGTAGTCTACGACGACCAGACCATGACCGAATACATGAACGCCGCGGTGGGCGTTACCCCGGACCGCCCCATCCTCATTGACCGGTTCTTAAACCACGCCATGGAATGTGAGGCCGACGCCATCAGCGACGGAACCCACGCCTTTGTGCCTGCGGTCATGGAGCACATTGAGCTGGCCGGCGTCCACTCCGGTGACTCCGCCTGCATCATCCCCTCCGTACACATTTCCCCGGAGAATGTAAAGACCATCAAGGAGTACACCCGGAAAATCGCGGAGGAAATGCACATCCGGGGCCTGATGAACATGCAGTATGCCATCGAGAACGGCAAGGTCTACGTGCTGGAAGCCAATCCCAGGGCATCCCGCACCGTGCCCCTGGTATCCAAGGTGTGCAACATCCGCATGGTTCCCCTGGCCACGGAGATCATCACCTCCGAACTTACGGGCAGACCGTCCCCGGTTCCCGCCTTAAAGGAACAGGAGATTCCCAACTACGGGGTCAAGGAGGCTGTGTTCCCCTTTAACATGTTCCAGGAAGTGGACCCCCTTCTTGGACCGGAGATGCGCTCCACCGGCGAGGTGCTGGGACTTTCCCGCTCTTTCGGCGAGGCCTTCTACAAGGCCCAGGAAGCCACCCAGTCCAGGCTGCCTCTTGAAGGCACGGTGCTGATCTCCGTCAACGCCAAGGACAAGCCGGAGGTGGAGGACATTGCCAGAAGCTTTGCCCAGGACGGCTTTACCATCGTGGCCACAGGCCGCACCTACGACCTGATCTGCCAGGCGGGCATTCCCGCTAAGAAGGTGAAAAAGCTGTACGAAGGCCGCCCCAATATCCTGGATATGATCACCAACGGCCAGATTCAGCTTATTATCAACTCCCCTGCCGGCAAGGACAGCCGCCACGACGACAGCTACTTGAGAAAAGCCGCCATCAAGGCCAAGATCCCCTACATGACCACCATGGCAGCCGCCAGGGCCACGGCCAGCGGCATCCACTATGTAAAGACCTGCGGTCAGGGGGAAGTGAAATCCCTGCAGCAGCTGCACAGTGAGATCCACGACAAAGAGTGACAGATCAATAAAACCTCATCAAAAAAGAGAGGATCCCGCCAAAAGCCAGGATCCTCTCTTTTTTAAAAAACAACAGCTAATCTTGGTTTGTCCCCTTCTCTTTCAGAAGATCCCTGATCTCCGCCAGCAATTCCTCCGTCGTCGGTCCTGCCGGAGCCGGAGCCGCAGCCTGCTCCTCCTCCTGGTGACGAAATCTTGCCGTCACCATGGCAATGGCTTTCACCATAAAAAACATACAGAATCCAATGATCAGGAAATCAACAATATTCTGAATAAAACTTCCATATAATATAGCCGCCTCGGCGGTTACCACATTGCCCGCCTCATCCACAACCGCGGGATGGATCACATATTTCAGGGTGTTAAAGGAAGCCCCGCCTGTCACGGCGCCCAGGGCAGGCATCAGAATATCGTTGACCAGGGATGTGACGATCTTGCTGAACGCCCCGCCGATGATAACGCCCACTGCCATATCTATAATATTGCCCTTTAAGATAAACTTCTTAAATTCGCCCATGGTCCCTTCCAGTTTTTTCTCCAAAGCCTTCATATCTTTTCCCATCTTATTTCAGTTCTCCTCTCAAGTATACTTACCCAATCTATTGATAACAGATCACCGGCATCCCTTTGTACACATAGTCATACAAAAGCTTTGCCCTGTCCGGCGGCAGATTGATGCAGCCGTGGCTTCCGCCATACAGGTAGATGGTCCCCCCAAACTTACTCCGCCAGTTTGCGTCGTGGAATCCGATCCCGCCGTTAAAGGGCATCCAGTAGTCCACATGGCTTTCATACTCATAACTTCCGTCCGCCTTTTTCTTGCCCCGCAGGATTCTGTCAGTCTCCTTGTAGGTCAGGCTGTAGATGCCTGCAGGGGTGGCGTACCCCTTTGCCACATCCCCGGTAACGCAGGGAGCGTCCCACACCACGGTTCCGTCCTTTATCATGTACACATGCTGGCCGCTTAGATCCACCTCCGCGTAGGTACTTCCCCAGTCGCTGACCCTGTCCGCCCCGGCCATGGCGTACTGAGGCTCTCTTACCTGGCTCTGCCCTGTGCGTATCATTCCGATGAGAGCCCCTGTCTCCTGAGCCTGGTCAAGCCTCCACCCAAAAGGTCCGTTCAGCTCCACCTCCCTGCCGGAAACGGTCTGAAACACCCTGGGCTTTCCCGCTGTGTCATACTTGTCGGCAAGGGCCTTCACAAAGCCCGCCGCTTTCTCCTCGTCCACCTGGATCTCCCCGTCCACAGTGCCGGTGAGCCATGAGGTGATCTCCTGCCCGGCCAAAACCTCCTCCGCCTCGCCAAACTTGTACGTAATGGCCATATCCCTGCACCGGTTCATGGTATTGCACAGATCCTTCAAATGGGCGTCCGTGGAGCTAACGGTCACCTGCCGGTAACACCCCTGCTCCTCTAAGCTGACGCTCCCCTGGCCGGACGAAACCGCCGCCAGGATCACTTCCTTTGTCCTTTCCGGATCCACATCATTGCCCTGAACTTCCTTTACAATCGTAAACGGCTTTCCCTCTTCATAGGCGGAAACACGGGCATTCTCCGTCCGCCTGATCCCCTCCCCGCTTATGCAGGAAAGCCCCTGAATCCTGGCCTCCAGGGCAGCCGCGTCAAAGGACGTATTGACTGCCACTGTAAACTGGTGCTTCACCGCCGGACCGGCAGCCCGGCCTCCCTCGTTCTGCTGGGCAAGAACAGCCCCAAGATCCCCGGTCACAGCAGCCCGGTATCCGATCTCGCTTCCCTTTATCACATCCTTCGTCCCGTCCTTTTTCACGATCTCCAGACTGTAACTGTCCGGATCCTCCAGGACGCCTTTCGCCCCGTCCACGGTCTGCCCGCTGACATTGATCCCGTTTAAGTACGTCCCTGCCACATAGGTGTCGCCTTCCGCGCCGTAAACAGGCATGGCCCAGACACATCCCATAAATGCCAGCGCTGCCATGGCCCCTATCTTTCCTCTCATCTTCATCCGCCCTCTCTTTCCCCTTGATTTCACGATCTGTCTCATTTTTCTTCGTACGGTATTGCCCAGAAGTGATCTACTCACCAGAATTTAGGCAAGGCTGTACGGACTCCTGCTCCGGATATTCCACCATCCAGTATTCGAACCCATTGACCACCAGAGTATCCCCAAACCGGTCTGTCCGCTTAAAGGCTCCGCCATAGTTGGCGTGGACATGGCCGTGGACAAACAGCTTGGGCCTGTACTTCTCCATCAGCCCCCGAAAGCAGGCAAATCCCCGGTGAGGAAGATCCTCCATATCGTGAAACTGATACGCCGGGGCATGGGTCACCAGGATATCAAATCCCTTGTGCTTCCACAGTTTCCATCTCATCTTCCGTATCCGTTTGGCCATAGCTCTCTCCGTATACTGGTTGTCCGCCCTGGGGATGTACTCCATGGAGCCGCCCAGCCCCATGATCCTGACTCCATTATGAACATAAATATCATCCTCGATACAGATACATCCTCCCGGCGGCTGGTCCGCGTACACTTCGTCGTGATTTCCCCTGACATAGAGAAGGGGGGCATGACAGAGGGTGGCAAAAAAACTTAGATACCCCGGGTCCAGATCCCCGCAGGAGATGATCAGCTCCACACCCTTTAGCTTTTCCGGCTCATAATAATCGTACAGTGCTTTTGACCTTTGATCTGCCAGTACCAGAATCTTCATCCGATCATTCCTCCGCGTCCTTCCTCTCGTCCTCCTTAACGCCCTGGAGCCGAACAAGGGTCTGGGCCTCCTGGGTAAGGTCCTTAAACTCCGGAATCACGCCTACCACGTTCTCCGCAAGCCAATCCATGGAAATGATCTCCTCCGCAGTCAGGCCCCCGCCCTCCCTGCACTGGATCTTCCCGTTCTGGGAGTAGATAATCCCGTCAAAAGGATGGAAGCTGCCGGCCCGCACAGAATTTTTCAAAAAGTCAATGAGCCTGTGGATCCCATGGGGCATCTTCTGGGAGTAAATGACGTCGATCACCTCCGCTGACATGCCCCACCAGTAGTTCACCGCTTTCTTGCCCTTCATGGACTGCATCTCCCCGGCGCCCCGGCAGATGGATCTGACGATCCTCTCATAAAATTTACCCCAGTGCCAGATGGGAGTGGCCAGATTCTCCAAAGTCCCGTCCGGATGTTTCACATACAGCCCATATTCCCTGGATTCCTTCTGGGGCGTGATCATCTCCTCTCCTGAGATATACGTGATCCCCTCCCTGCTCAGCCGGTTGCCTGCGTCAGCGTCCTTGATCCTGGACCACTCCAGATACACCTTCACATAAGGGTTGATCATCCTGGCTCCCAGGGCAAAGGCGTTGATATTGGCCACCGTGCCGTAGATGGGGTAATCCGCCACATACCCCAGCTTATCCGACCTGGTCATAGCCGCCGCGATGGCCCCCAAAAGAAACTTCGCCTCATACATCCGCCCATAATAGGTGCAGATGGAGGAGTAGGACATCTTGATGGAACAGTTATAAAACCGCACCTCCGGGTGCAGGATCGCGGACCGCACGCTCTGACTGGCCATCTGAGGCGCTGTGGTGAAGATAAGGTTGCACCCTGACGCAACCGACAGCTCAATGGCGTTCTCGATCTCCGGCTCCGTAGTCACATTGTCAATGGCCATGGTCTTTAACCTGCCGTCAAAGGCCTGCTCCAGATACATCCGCCCCAACTCATGGGCGTAGGTCCAGGGGGAAGTCTTGGCTGTCTTATTGTAAATAAACGCGATCTTTAACATCTCCGGCTCTATAGCCTCTGCCGGGCGCAGCCAGTTTAACAGGGACGGCTTGTGGGACGGGGCCTCCACAGCCTCCGGACTCTCCACCAGCTCCACCTGATTCCCGCCTGCCGCCAGCTCGATCTCCTTCCAGATCCGGTCAAGAACCTTGCCGATCCCGCTTTCCGTCTGATCCTTCATCTTTTCATAGCCGTACACATTGACATAGATCAGAAACGCGTCCGACGCGGTCAGCGGCAGCTTATCCCCTCCCTTCTGGGTAAAGGTTTTGGCAAACCTGCTGTAGACGGATTTAAACACGGCCCGCTCTTCTTTATCCCACACCTGCTCAGGCTTTTTATCCATAAGCTTCAAAAGCTTCTTGTAACTTCCCTCCTTGCTGAACCACACGTCGCAGTTAAAGGACACCTGATAAAAGTCAAGGAACTCGTAGTACAGCTTATTCTCCTTCTCCTCTGTCCTCTTGGGGATCAGCCGGGTCACATACCCCGCAATGCTGTACGCGCCCACATATTTCATGACGCTGACCCGCTTATTGCCCTCCTGGACATAGAAACGGTTCATAAATTCATAGGCCACGATGGGATCCCGGATGCCGTCGTCGATCTGATGGTCATACAGGGAGGCCCACTTTGCCCCAAACTCCGACTCCTCTGTTAAAAGCGGCATAAAATTGCCGGCAAAAGCATTGGTCCGGCCCTCGGTCTTTGTCCCGATGATCTTATCCAGAGGAATATCCATAAGCCCCAGGCTGACTTCCGATACGATCTGCGTGTAGGACAAAATATTGTCCAGCACAGGAAGATATGGATACTCTCCTTTATTCAGAGCCTCCTGATACTGCCTCCGCCCCCGCTTCAGGGCTCCCATGTAATCGTACAATGCCATAAATTCGCGCTCCTCCTCATCCTCTCCCGGCAGTCTGGGCCAATCATCGTCCCCCCAAAACGCCGATTTCTCTTCCCTTTTCTCTCCTGTCTATTTCACCACAAAGGGCGGGGGATTGCAAGATGGATTTTCTTAAATTTTGCTTACGTCGCGGTTACCTTCACTTTATATGCTTTCCTCAACAAATTTTTCCTCCAGATCCGTCAGCGCCCGGACGCCTGCCCCTTCGCTCTGGGCCAGAAATATGCACTCACAGATTCCGCAGTACACCTCATATCCGTTGCAGCCTCCAAACCCGTGGACCGCCTTAAAAAGCTCCGCCGTCTTGGCTGTCAGTCCCACTCCGATACCAGCCTTTTTCATCACCCTGGCAATCACATTTGCCGGGTACGTCAGATACTCCGAAAACAGCCCGGAAAGTCCTTCCACCGCCTCCCGGTATCTTGCAAACACCTGGCTTAAATTCCGTGAGAAATCCGCAAGACCGGCCCCGCCGGAATGCTCCAGCCTCAGCGCATCCCCAAGAACCAGCGGCCTTCTCTCCTTCCCCATAAGCAGGGAATAGAAAATATTTGCCCCGCTGACTCCCACATCGGAAGAATGCACCCTGATCTGCGCCGACAGCTCAGGGTCTGCCACCTGCCCATACTGCAAAAGCATGTCCCAGTAAGTGTCCAGAAGTCGCCTGTCTTGAATCTCCCAGGAAGCCGTCACCAGCCAGTGATCAAAATACCCCAAAAGAAACCGGACCCTTTCATACTGCTCCTCCATGTGGATTGCCGAAGCCTCAAACAGCTCCGGCATAGGCAGCACGGCATAATCACTCTTGTCCCCGCCGTGGACCGCCCTAGCCTTTCCTTCATGAATCCGCACCAGAGCATTTCCTTTTGTCACCTCCAGACAGTCATTTAACACCCTGGCCAGCTTCCCTCTGCCTAAATCCTGAATGGCATACCCGGAAATACGGGCCCGGTTCTCCAAAGTCTTAATGGCCGTTGCCCCTAAGGGATAATGTTCCTCCCCCACTTTTAAAAGAAGCCCCGTGTTGGCCCTGGTATCCTGTAAGATATCCGCCCCTTCCCTCTCTGCCTCAATCTCCCGGCAGAGTTCCGGGGATTCGGCCAGAGAAAACACCTGGATCTCATTGGTGGGAAACACTCTCCAGCACCCGCGCTCCTCAATTTCATCCAAAAACTCCAGGACCCCCTCCTTCTCCGGAAAAGCCGCCGAAAAATCATCCTGATAATTCATGCCATGCCCTCCGCTTTTAGGCGCAAAAAAATAAGGCACCAGAAACTCATAAAACTTTCTGATACCTTACTTAACAGGCAGACTTTCTGCCTGGTTTGCACATATGTAGGCTCTTTGCCTGAAATTTTGACTTCCGGCGTTTTACCGGAACAAAAGCATTTGGTGTGGTTTTTGTGAACACACAGAAATCAATGTCATGTTTATTGTAGCACTATATATTGTATTTATTAGGAGTATTTTTTAAGATTACAGATTTCCTCCAATTTCATTTTGATAACATAAAGCCGCAATCTTTTTATAAACATATTAGGCAGCACTCCATAGCACGATTCCTTCCCTTTTCATGTTTTTATAGAATGGAAGCACATCCTCCCACTCCTTGAAATTATCATAATCAATTAACAATACCGACAAAACTTTATTGTACTCCAATTCCTGTAAAATCAATCATGTTATTGTGCATATCTTCCGTGTGCTCTCTGGTGATTACAGCTATATCAACATCTGATTCCTCTGTTTGAGTTCCCTTTGCAAAAGAGCCATATAAAATAATCTTGTGTAATGTGCTGCCAAAAATTGTCTGAAAACCCGGAACCATTTTCTCAAAAATTTCCTGCAAACTATCCATGAAGTTCCTTTCTCTTTTTCATCAACTGTCTTAACTCTTCTTTATTATCCACAAACCAAAGGTTTCTTTTAGGACGCCCCAAGGGATTTATTGCCGCTTCTTCTACTGCATCCGCAAATCTCTCTGCCTGTTTGGAGTCAGTAATAATGATTGTATCTGTTATACTGGAAATAGCCATAAGAATACCTCCATAAATATGCGCAGACTGCTAAAAACTACTCTTTCTTAGAGCTTAACATACGAAAAGATGTAAAACAAAGTTACTTTTTTACGATTTTATTGCTATATACTTTATCGAATCATGTTTGTTTTTCTCTGCTCACCCAAGTACCTTTAACACCACTTTCCTAGACGCGGACGGAAAATTTTGCCGTAGCTGTCGAAAAATCTTATCTTTTGATTCCTCCGGTCCTTCCTTATAAGCCGAAGTAACCACATCATATCCCCACAATCTTTCCGGTGTAGAATACACCAACACCGGCCACCCATATTCCTCGCCCCTTTTATTCACCTTACGTCTGAAATCCCTCTGAATAAGATAGGTCTGCATTTGCAGTTCTGTCACAACTCCTTCAAAATTCTTTTCTCCATTCTTCCCAAATCCCGCAGCCTTCTTTAACTCAAAAGAATGCAGTTCCTTCTGCTGTTCAAACTGATCCATAATCTTCTTACAACGGATACTGGCCAGTTCATCCTCCCACCGGCTGTCAAAATCATACCCCTGCCTTCTGTAATTGGCAAAATACGGAAACCATTTCTTAGAAATAAATCCCGCCTTTTTGTTAAAAAACTTCCCATAAGCCACCGTGCCCGTCCTTGCAATGATCTCCCGCCATTCCCAAGGGTCCTGCTCCCTGTCTCCTGTCCACCAAAACCGTGGAGATGTATGCTCTTCCGCTGAAAAACCTTCAATCTCATTTCTAAACAGCGGAAGAAATCCCACCTCGTCAATCCAGTTAATCAGCTCCTGGTAACTGCGGATTCGGTAAGGATTGTCCCAATCCAGTCCATGCATGACCCACTCACCATTCTCTACTGCCATACGTTTTTCCCCAATACTCTTTCATTTTTCCAAATATCGATCTTCATTTATCCTAATGCCATCCCATATTTATTCATTGCCATTTTAATCAGCATTCATAATAAATACCTCTGCCAGCTTTTCAAATATAGCCAGTTCCATCTTTGTTTTTAATGTCCGTATATTATCATATCTACCCGCATGCTCAATAAACCATTTCTGTATATCTGTATTACTTATAACCTTCCGCTCATCCTCATCCAAAATGTCGGTTATTTCAGAGAACCATTTATTGATGATTACTATTTTCTGATCCTTATCAAGCTCGCCATATTCTATACAACTTCCAATTCTTGAATACATAGCCGGCCCCAATGCATTTTTAATTTCTTTATCACTCATAAAATTAGATGTACAAAGAAAAATTGTATGCCTCAGATCAACTTCATAATTTGTATCCACATACCTTCCTTCATCAAACAACTCATAAAACGCATTATAAAAAGTTGAATTCACCTTATCAAATTCATCAATTAAAATCACATTAGATTCCCTCGACAGCATATCACGCGCAAAACTTGTCTTTGAATGTTCCGCACCAAATACATAATTATATGCCTCTTGTGTCTGCATCATTGAAAATTGAATTCTTAATAGTTCCCCTCCTAACGATCTGCTTATGCTTTTTGCTGTCTCCGTTTTTCCCACTCCAGAAGGTCCATACAGCATAAATACAGCTGGTTTCTCACTTTTTTCTTTTGTCAATCTATAAAGGCCGGTAATTAGCTGTTTTTTACATTGTTCCTGGCCTAAAATATTTTCATTAAGATTCCTGAATATTCTTTTTAGGATATCTACATTTATTTTAGCATATTCGGATTTTAGATATTCAATATCATCTCCAAATTCAGTTCTCAAACTATTTAATACCAGCTTAGGCGGATTATGAACAAACAAATTTTCAACATCATAATTAAGATTAATTATTTGCGTAAAATTAGACAACGTATGCTCCAATACCGATCCAAAATCATCCGCTTTACACACAACACAGTTTGCACCTATTTTCTTTTTTAAAAATATTTCTTTTACACCAGATTCTGTAGGATGAAGCCGGGCATTATAATGCTGAATAAGCTCCATAAAAGTAACAACTTCATCATTCTCCCTATCAATCCGTTCTTCCAACAACTTGTTAAAATCTTTTTTAGAACCTGTAAAAACAATCACATTATCTATCATCTGCTTCAACTCCTGCTAATAGTACATCATAGACATCCAGTCTCTTACTTTTAGAATTCTCCGGATTCGGAGCTTCCTGTTCGCCTGCATGGTAGTCTGGATTGTCCTTTGCTGTATTATAGAAATCAATATCCAATTCTTTATTAACATTTAATTGTTCCAGCGTAGTCGTTCCTACCTTAATTGCATAAATGCTGAGATTCATCTTAAGCAAGTCATTAATCTTATAATTGTTCTTTAATGAATTAATGTTAAACCTTAAAACTACTTTGCTTTTCCCTTTAGTCCCAATAAATTCGTAGTACCCTTTCGCAGACCTCAAAGCGTTATCTAATTTCTCTACAGCTATGTCAAATTCTCCTGCCGGTATACCTAAATCTCCTTTAAACATTGAGAGATAGGGCGACACCATAACTATGTAGGACAATGAATCCTTTTCCACTGAAATTGTATATCCCTGAAACTTTTTAATACTTCCCTGTTTTAATTTTCCACCCTTATCAGTCGCCTTCCCGTCAATAATCCCTAAAAAATCTGTCAAAATTGTATTCTTGACAATGTTCTTAGCCATCTTATTTGTGTTCAAGGTAATCCCCATTGTTGCTTCTGCCGAAGCTTGTGCTTCCAGTCCCAGTAACGCCTTAAATATACCGCTTATTCCAGCCTTTCCTCCTGCTGATGTATCCGCCTCGCCACTTTTTTCAGACTCTTTAAGTAATTGCGTTGTTTTTTCTAATTCTCCTCCTGCTATTATCTGCACATAATCCGTCACAGAATCTTCATCAAAGTAAACTACCTTACAAATCGTATTCTCCATCTTATCCCTTCTCTACCCATTGTTTAATCCTGTTAATGTCTCTGCCCAGCAAACACGCAAAATATCTCTATATCTTCCCCCATACAACCTCATTTAAGGAAATACGACCATCCTCCATTCTGATTGTTTGCATTTTCAAAAGCTGACTAATTATCTCTTGGAAATCAAAAATATCATTTTTTCCTTTCTCTTTAACTATATTCTGAACCTTTTCAATCACCCTTTCCTCCTCTACATAATGATCATATGCCTTCATCTGATCCAACACATATACAACAGCCGCACTGTTCTCATCCAGTTTTCTTACCCCTACCTTTCCTGCAAATATAAACGCATTCAGAGCAAGTTGAATATAGTTGAAAATACTCTCCGGCATACTGACCGATACAGCCAGTTCGATTCCCGCAGAAATCAGTTTCTTTAAATCCAGCTTTATATTTCCAGGCTTTAAGGAAAACGAGTTGGTTCCGAGAAAAATCATATCCTTTCTGTGAACTTCAGGAATGATTTCTAAATACTGTTCCATAATCTCCACACCAAAAATATCATCTACGTTCAATTCCTGTGACAACTCCCTTAAATACTCTCTTGTCTCTCTATCCAGCCTCTCCGCTTCTTCCCTGTTCATACTCTCTCCTCTTTTCCCTCTTTCTCTCCGGATCAATAATGGATTCCAACTTTCCCAACTGCTTTTTCATCAACAGCTGCGTCCGATACTCATCATAAACATCTAAAAAACCGTTATATAGCCGATTCCCCTCTTCTGTATCCAATTCATAAATATCCTCATAAGGGATTTTAAAAATATTCTCTTTTCTTTTCTGAATCTCAGGGTGTGTCTCCGTTTCTACATAAGCCTGATATAATACCCTATCCGTGTAATAGATCAAATCCACATAATCCATAAACATAACCGGTGCCAAAAATGTGTATTCCTCCAAAAGCCTTTCGTTTCGGCTCTGTCTTTTTCCGTCAATAATCATTCTCAGCACAATATCATACGCCATAGCATCCGCCTGAAATTCCTCCTGGCGGCTCTGTTTCTTTGTCTGTCTGCGTAATCCGCCTTTCTTATCATGGTTTAAATAGATATGGGCCAGTTCATGGGCCAAATTAAATGCGGTAATGGTCCAATAACAATCTTCTGCAAGATTGATTACCTGTAGATCTCCGTTGACTGCTCTTAACAAAGTTTCTGACGCATTGGCGTCTGGCAGCCTTCCCAAAATGCTTACATCATTTAATGTGTACAAAGCATGAATAAAGCCAAATCCGTAAGTCTCCAGATTATCAAACTCTTTGGTCCACTTAAACATAGACAGGAAAAAAGAAAGAACTGCCGCTTCATATAATTCGTCTATATGGATGAAACTATTTTCGCCTTCTTTTTCCCCTTCACAAACATAGCTGGAAATATTTCCCTGATAACGGTTGTTCAGTTCTACGTTGCTGTCAGAAAATTCGTACTCCTTCCTGAAAAAATATTGTATCTGTTCCAACATCTTTTCCAGGCTGTACTTTTCCAAATTTTCTTTTAATAATCCCTCTGAGAACTGGTCTTTTGGAAGATATTCAAGGATTTTCTTCATTCCATAACTTAAATCTTTCGCCCGGATTCCTCCATATTTTAAAAGCTCATACTTATTAGGAATCAAAAAACGAAGCATTCCCCATTCTTTCATCGTATCTCTAACCTCTCCCTCAATCGTTCTCTTGCCTGGTCTATGCTAAAAGTTTCAGCCCCGTTTATACGTTCCTCTTCAGCCTGAAGCACCCTTTCCTGAAGCTTTAGCATTTGATCTCTTCCCTCAAATCCCTTAATACTCATAAATGCCAGCATCACTTTCTCATATTCTTTATTGTAAATCCGTGCTTTTGTCCTCCCCCATGATATAAAATTATATCTTTATATTTCAATGATGTAAAGTTTTTATTTGTTCTTCTCTTCCCTGCCAGAATCATATCTTTTGCCTATATATTAATGGTTTCAGGGACTCTCTCCTGAATTTTTCGATAAACAATACCAAACCTCTCCCCATCATACCCCTCCGAACCGACAAACATCATCCTCCCCCGTTCTTTCCTCTGCACCACACTCCTCCCCTCCCCAGAAATCCGTACATAAAATTCCTTTCCTCTTTTCCCTTCAATCTCCTCAAAATAAATCCTGCAAGACTCATACTCCCCATCCCAAAACGGCTGCACCGCCACAAAGCAGTCCCTCTGAACCTCCAAAAAGCAGTTTGCAAGCGGCATAATCCGCCTCTGAATCCCCCGATACACCACCCAGGTAACCATCAAAGCACAAACAGCCAGCCCCACAATAACCACTCCATATACTCTCCAGCGCCCAGCCCCAATCATCAACAGGCCCACAGACGCCAAAATCCCCAATAACGGAAAAAGAAGGAGCAGCCGCTCCTTCCAGTCCATCCTCCTATACATCATTTCTTCAGACGGTTCCAATCTCATTCGTTTCTCTCCTCCCTCACGCTGCTCTCCCTCCCCGGTCCCCATTCCAGTTCTCCATCACCTTCTCACACTCCCTGATCGTCTCCTCACACAGATAATCCGAAAAATACCCGATATGGGTCTCCTCATACGGCAGATTCAGCCTCCCCGAAAGCCACACATACACCCCGTCCCGGCTCATGCACCCAGCCCACTATTCCTTCTCTCACCGGCCTGATTGCCACGTTTCCCGCAATCCTTTCCCCGGCCTCTTTTCTTCCCTATCACTTTCCATTTCCGTCTCACACCTGCCACCCATATTCCCCATCAAAACTTTCACATTCTCCACTCCAATCTTTGTGCTGAGAATCGACTCCTCCTGCCTTCTTATCCCATTGCGGACCTCAATTCCCACCTTTCCATCTTCATAAACCGTGGCAATTCTCACTGCCTCCTCCCGGTTGGCATATTTCAACAGATTCGTCCCCAGATTATCCACACTTCTTAAGATATCATCCATGGATACCCAAATCAGCTCCCGCCTCCATTTCAGACAGGCCTCCACCAAAAAGCCCTGCCCCTCCAGGAACATAACCAACTCTGACAGGCAGTCCATAAATACGCTCTGAATTTCCAGATATACAATGAATTTCTTTCTCACCCACTCAGATAATGCTGTCTGGTCCGAAGCCCCTATGCCCTGTGCCAACACATAATCCTGCAGTTCCCCGGCCAGACTCCCGGCTCCAAAGCGTATCCCAACATCCATTCTCCTTTTCTTCCCCAATTTCAGTCCTCTTTCCCCTGCCATATCCATCTGTTTCCGTTTGTGCCCCGCATCTTTCCCACCAAATAGGACAGACCCTCTGTCTCCCAGAGCGTCTGTCCCATGCAATTACTTTTTATTTCCGGCGCTGGTAACGATTCCGTCCTTATCCGTAGAATAGTACACCTCATCAGCGTCCTTTACATTCTTCTTATTTTTCTGTATCTTTCCTGACTGATTTACCAAATACTCCTTTCCCTCATATTTAATATGTCTTAAAATAATAGGTGAATTTATCTCCGTCCAGATCAATGGTACACCTGCCAACTTTCATCACACCCTCTTTCGACGTGTCCCCGAAATAATAGACCTTTTCCACGTCTCCGGCCTGAGGCAGTTGGGATTCATTCTCAATCTTCTCACAGGAGAGAATCTTTTTCCCCTCCACCTTCATCTTATACAAACCATGAAGCATCATACCGTTCTCATTAAAACCATAGGTATGTCCCTTAATAGATTTAACTGACTGGTCACCAAGCCTCCGTTTGACAGTCCGTAGAACCAGTATTCCTCATCATCGTCATGAGCCTGGGCGTCAATCTCCTCCCCCGGCACTGCCTTAAACCAGCCTACAGCCAGCCAGCGTGGCAATCCATACTGCCAGAAGAAATACCACCCGCTTTTTCTGTTATTCATCAAAATCACTCCTTCAATCTATGGCACTAGAAAACGAAAACCGCTGCCACACATCCCACAATCAGAGCCGCAGACACTCCCATAGGAATATCCTGCCATGCCAAATGAATCAGCAGCATGGCCCCCTGGGTCAGCTTATCCGCAACCGGATCAAGAACCTCCCCCAGCTTACTGCCCATATGAAACTGTCTTGCGGTCAAATCCCCCGCAGCAAGCCGCGGTGTATTTGACCCTCGCAGCAGTCGCCAAATGTGCGTGCCAGCATGCCCACTTGGCTCGTTGCCCGCGGAAATAAACCCATCCGCAACATCCGTCAAACCCGACAATAGCAATACCGCTGCCGTCCATAAAAGATTCTCCTCAACACAATAGAGCCATACCAGAATCGGGATTAAACACAGACGGAAAAAAGTCAGCAGATTGGGAATCGTATAAACTCTGTTTTCCCGTTCCATTTCATCACCCCTCCGGGGAAAATATATTTCTTTATCGTTACAGAGACATTTCCCTTCTGTCCACACACATCTTCAAAACCATGGCAATCACAGCCGCCAGAACCCTGGCACACACTGCGCTCCACCAAATCATCACCTGTCCCCCCAACAACGGCGGCAGCACCAGCATAAGCACCAGCATGAACACTGGTTCCGTAAAGGTCAGAATATAAGAATACCCACTCTTTTCCGTTGCGTAAAAGTTTGCCGTAGTAACACGCAAAAACGCCGCAAAAGGCACCGGAAGCAGAAAAATCGGCATAATCTTAGCAATCTCCCCATTGACCTGACCCGAAGCCCCAAACAGCACTCCAAGGCCTCCCCTGGTCAAAAACAAAACCGCACATCCAAACACAGACAAAGCCAGGGCGAAGCTGTAGGCCAGCCTCCTTACAGACCTTAAACCATCCCTGTTTTTCTCCCCATAGCACTGGCTGATCAGCGGCTGGCTTCCGTCCCCCACTCCCTGGAGAATCAGATCCAGGATACAGCTCACGTAAGCGATACACGCATAGACGGCAATGGCCGCCTCCCCGCCATAGGACATGGAAAAACGGTTAATAATAATCAGCGATATGTTGGGAGACATGGCAAGTCCGAAAGGCGCAATCCCGGTCCTTACAACCGTACCCCACACCTTTCCGATTTTAGAAACAGGTATCTCCAGCGTAAACTGCTTTTTTCTCAGCAAGTACACCAGCGCGATGACCATCGTAACTCCCTGCCCGATGATCGTAGCCCAGGACGCCCCGGCCACCCCCTGCTCCAGCACCCACACAAACACATAATCCAAAACCATGTTGGTGATAAAGCCCGCAATCATAGAAACCATGGCATAAAAAGACCCTCCATGATTACGGATAAAAGGAACCAGCCCCGTACCAATCACCTGCAAAGCGGCGCCTATGGCAATGACAGCGATATACTCCTCCCCCAGCAAAAGAAGCTCTTCCCTGGCGCCAAGCATCCCCAAAAGCCTGCCGTTTAAAAAGGAAATCCCCACAGTCAAAATCCCGCTGGAAAGAATCAGCAGCCACAGCGCTCCCGCCGTAAATTCCCTTGCCTCTGTCTCATTCTTCTCCGCCTTCTTGATCGAATAGAAGATGGCGCCCCCCATACCGATCCCGGTACCCAGGGCCTGGATGACGGCTACAATGGGGTAGGCCATATTCACCGCCGAAAGCCCCAGGTCCCCAATGCTGTTTCCCACAAAAAATCCGTCCACAATCGTATATACCCCGGATAAGGCAAAGGATAATACGGAAGGGATCACATACTTAAAAAAATTCCTTACATCACTTGTCTGGTTCATTTCTCCTCATTCCCTCCTGCTCTGCGAAAAAGTTCTACAGCGCTGCTATCATTGTTCAGCTGCTCCATAAAAACGGTGCTGCTTATCATAGTAGACCTCCTTATATTAGTCCGTACATGTACTACTTATATTATAGTCCGTATATATACTAATTGTCAAGAAAAAAATATTACTAATTTTTGAAGTTTTCACCACCAACAGATATCTGCACAAAAAATACACCGAAGCACAAGTCCTTCGGTGTATTGCAGATTCCTTATATGATTTCAGCCAGTATCCATGTGAATCTCTCAAACATCCTTACTCATTTCTTTCTCAAGCACCGTGTTAAACAATGTAATATTGTCAATCATCTGCCGTACCCTGTCGCTCCCCATAATCTGAAGCACCCGATGTTCCAGTTTCCTCAAAGGCGTTAAAAGTTCATTGGAATAAACAATTCCCCTCTCTGTTAATAAAATCTGCTTTTCCCGGCGATCCCCATTACCAGAAGAAAGTTCAACATATCCCTGCTCCTTCAAAGAACGAATCACGCTGTTGACCGTCTGTTTTGTCAGCCCGGTACAAACACAGATTTTTTTCTGTGTCATTCCCTTTTGCCCTTCCAAAGCATACAAGACAAACAGCAGATAATAATTGATATTTTTTGAAGCTGCCCAGGTGCTGTATAATCCGTTTGCTTGTCCCCATACTCCCCATAGTTTCTGTTCATCTGCAGGCATAATTACCCCTCCCTTTTATGTTATACTCCATTATAGGATTTATACATACTTTTATCAAGATAAAAAAATATGTCACCGGCGCGTTTTTGGTACGTCTGACAATAAAAAACGGTCCCCCTGCCTCCAAAACTGCCACACACGTTCCACAAATTACCATCATTCCCCGGATACGATGTCATAAAGCCTCTTTTTTGAACACTCCAGAGGCTCCTTAAGGACTATGGATAATTCCTCACTTAACATGCGTTCAGCCAGCCTGTAAAACTTCAAATCCACTTCCCCCAATTTCTTTCCACTTTTTTTCACCAGTCTTTCTTTTTGGCTTATCTCCTTAAGAAGCCTCAGATACCTGGTTATATCCTGCACGGCAATCACTTCCTGATAATACGTTTTCAGCACATGCTGCTTTTTGGGACGATAGACTTTCACCTCCATACTTTTCAAATACTCCAGATACAAAAAAGCCTCCTCCCTGGTAATGACTTCTCTCATAAACGCGCTGGTATTCACAGACACATAGATTTTCTCATTCGTGGTGGTATAAGACGGGCGCAATGTATAATATTCCTTCTGCGAATCATTCGTAAAGCTTAACGTTCCGATTGCCTCAACCCTGCAAATACCAAAATAGCTGTACATAACATACTGTCCAATACAAAACATGATCTTATACCTCCTTTGTAAAAAAATACACGTCCGATTCACAATGTAAATCGAACGCATATAATCTGAAACACGATTAAATAAACATGCAATATGCACTTTACAATAAAAAATCAGTTAAGATAAGTTTATCATAAATTTTGACAAATTTTCAAAGGGTATATTACACAAAAATCACACCCTGCGCAAAGGTAAAAATGCCCCGTAAGAGTACGCAGACGCCTCCGTTTTAAATTGTTAACACTCATAGAAAGCAAATCATCAAATCTCATATTCTCCACCATACCTTTCAGGCCATATCCAAACGTTCTAACCCAAACCAGCATAGCAGAACATTCTGAAACCATTTCTGAAACTGCCCTTAAAAATTCTGAAGTATCGTAACCTTCATGCCCTCAGCCCAGTCCCCGGCTTTTCCAAAAATCACCTGAAAACACAAAAAGAGCAGCCCCATAAAAAGCCGCTCTCCGTAAACCCGTTGATTCAGAAATCTGATGATACCATTATAAAAAATCCCGCCGCCGAACCCAGGCAGGTTTACCACAAAAAGCGGTCTACCACCCACCCGGTCCCCATGGCGAACGCAATCACAAAAACAAGGTAATACACAAAATGCCTCACTCCCAGCACAATCTTCAAGGCCCCCAGATTGGTAATCTTGGTGGCAGGCCCCGTAAGCATAAAGGCGGAGGCGCTGCCCATACTCATGCCGGATAAAAGCCACTGCTGCAAAAGAGGAATGGTCCCTCCCCCGCAGGCATACGGAGGCACCCCAAGGGTCGCCGCCATGAGAACCCCAAAGCCCTCCTGCCTTCCAAACAGGGCCGCGAACCTGTCAGCAGGCACATACCTCTGAAACAGCGCCGACAGAAGGACTCCCAGGAGAAAATATCCCCCTGTGGCCTTTATATTCCTCCCAAGATTTTTCAAAAACCGCAAAACCGGATTAGGGTCCGTGTCCCTGCCTGCCCGCTCCTGAAAGCCGGAAAAGTTAAAAAATCCTTTATCCCGGAAAAAGAACCGCACCATCAGCCCTGCTGCCGCACCGCACAGGAAGCAGGAAACACACCGGATGATTAACGCCCTCTGTCCCAGGGCCCCGCTGTAGATGATTAACTGGGGATTCAAAAGAATGGAACTCATCATAAAGGCAGCCAGCAGATCATCCTTCATCCCTTTCTGGGAAAATGACGCCGCAATGGGAATGGTTCCGTACATGCATAAGGGAGAGGCAATCCCCAGAAGGCTTGCGGGAATCACCCCCAGCGCCCCCAGCTTTTTCCCGTTCAGACCCTGGAACAGACTGTGGATTCCGGCCTTGCCAAACACGGAAATCAGAGACCCCAGCACCATGCCAAGGGCCCAGTAAGGGGCAATCTGCTCCAACTGGACCGTAAAATAGTACCACAGATAAATCCATTCCCTGCGCAGAAGGGAGATCAGCCCGCCCATGGTCTCACTCATCCAGGCTCACCAGGGTATACTCCCTGGTTCCCAGCCCGATCTCCTGGGCGTGAGCCACCGTGAGAATCCCGTTTCTCGACTCAATCCTCTGAATCAGGGAAGCCCCGTCCTCCGCCGCGTACACCAGGTCCACACAGGCCTGGTCCAGCGCCACCGGGTCTGTGGAAGCCAGGATTCCGATATCATGCATGTCCGGCTGGGCAGGATTGCTGTCGCAGTCACAGTCCACAGACAGGTTGTTCATAACACTGATATAGACCATGTTCCCCTCCATGTAATCGCTGACCGCCTTGGCCGCCTCTGCCATGGACTCCAGAAAATCATCCTGGGTCCCCCCGGACCAGCTGCTGTCACTGGCGCCGCCGGAGTGAATCAGCACCTTTCCGTTCTGGGAAGCAACGCCAATGGAGATATTTTTCAGCGCCCCACCGAATCCTCCCATGGCGTGGCCCTTAAAATGAGAAAGCACCAGCATAGAATCATAATCCGCCAGGCCCGCTCCCACAATATCCTTCGTCAGATGTTTCCCCTCCGCCACAGGCAGGTCCATGGTCCCCTCACTGTCTAAGATATCAATGGGAGCAATGGCCGTGAACCCGTGATCCTGGGCCACCTGGAGATGAAGGGCGGTGCTGGCCCTCTGGCCGCCGTAGGCTGTGTTGCTGTCCACAATGGTGCCGTCCACCCGTGCCACAAGGTCCTTAATGAGATCCGGGGATAAATAATTGTGGCCTCCCGGCTCCCCCATACTCAGCTTCACCGCCACCTTGCCCTTCATGTCACGTCCCATGGCGTCATATACCGCCATAAGCCCTTCCGGGGTAATGGAATCTGTCATATACACCACCGGCTTTTCCCCCTGCCCCGGCTCTGCTGGCTTTGCCTGACCCTCTGTCTGATCTGCCGCCTGAACCGTCCCGGTCTGTTCCCCAGAAGCCCTTTCCTCCCCCAGCGACAAGGTGACCGTAACGTTTCCGCCTCCCAATATCTCCTTCAGCTCCGCCTGGGTCACATCCTGAATCTTCCCCAGCCTTGTAAAATTCCAGGAATTGGTGTCATAGTAAATGACCAGAGAATTACCCATATAAAGGATAATGTCCCCAGGTCCGGTGGTAATCTGCTCATCATTGGTTGGCAGGCTCTGTCCAATAGGCCCCACCTTCTCCATATTTCCATAATCACTCATGTCAATGGTGAGGGGTCCGGCCATAAGAATCTCCTTCAATGCCTCCGCCGAAGAATTGTCCGCCAGAACCGCTGTGAGAACCCTGTCCCCAACTGTAATCCTCATAAAATCTTCCTCCTTCTCCGTCTGTGCCTCCCCAGGCCCTCCAGACAAGGCGGTTCCCGCAGCCATTACCCGGTTCTCCGTTGCGGAAACCATTTGGGTCTGGGTACTGTCTTCTGTGCCGGCCTCACTGGTCGGAGAGGCCGCACTCTGACCGCAGCCTGCAAGGGTCAGAACAAGTCCCGTCATAACCGCCAGCGCTGCCAAAATCATTCCTTTTTTCTTCCCATTCATTGCAAAACCTCCCACTCGTTCTTTTGCGGATTACGGATTTAACCCCAGCCCCGAAAGCCAGCCTTCGATTACATTTACGTCATCGACTCTCCTTCCCCCTGTCACACTGGCGCCGCCCACGCTGCCCTGGATATCCCGGATACTGGCCTCTATGCCGCTGCCGCCGCTGGTGCAGAAAGGAACAATGGTTTTTCCTTTCAGGTCATAGCTTTCCAAAAAGGTGAGGACCGGCCTGGGTACCGTTCCATGCCAGATCGGATACCCCACATAGATCACCTCATACCGGTCCATATTTTCCACCACCGTTGTCACTGCCGGCCTTGCGTTGCTGTCCAGTTCCCTCCGGGCCCTGGTTAACGTCTCCTGATAAGAACCGGAGTAAGGCTCTGCCGCCTCCAGACGCACCAGTAAAGCCCCTGTCAGTTCCCTGATTCTTTCCGCCGCCCGCTCCGTTGTCCCGGTGCGGGAAAAATACACCACCAGTTGATTTCCTTCCCCCTTCTCGGTACCGCCTGCCTGCTCTACATTCCTTGTCATGACCACGCCCCCCGAAACCCAGGCTCCGTCCCGGTTGACCTGATAACCGTCCGGCGTCACCGTGTCCGCGGCCATCCAGCCGTCACCGTCAAAATAGTAGCACTCCGCCACGCCGTCCCGGTTTCCGTCCAGCCAGTACCAGCCGTCTCTGGCATAGGTTCCGTCCTCATTGTCATACCACCAGCGGCCCCCGTTGGGCTCCTGCCCCAGCCGCCACACGGCTCCGAAAGCTGTCATTCCACTGATTATGGTCATAAGCACACTTACAATGATCATTACCGCCCATTTTTTCTGTCTCATACTGTCCTCTCCTTACATTTTCATGTCCTTGTTCCTGCACGCTCTGTAATTGCTTCCTTCATCCTCCCCATGGCTTCCTCAAGGACGCTCCTGGGGCATGCAAAGTTAATCCGCTCAAACCCCTCTCCCGCCTCTCCAAAGGTCTCCCCTCTGGTAAAGAACAGTCCCGCCCTTTCCTCAAACAAAGTCCGAAGCTCACCCGCTGTCAGCCCCAGCCCCCGGCAGTCAAGCCAGGCCATATAGGCCCCTTCCGGGCGAATCACGCCAATCTGCGGAATCTCCTCTGCAATATAACCGCACAGATAATCCAGGTTTCCCTCCAGATACCCGGTCAGCTCCCGAAGCCACCCTTCCCCCTGGCTGTAGGCCGCGGTCAGCGCGGTCATGGAAAATATGTTGGTGGCAAAATCAAAATCATAACCCTTCATGGTCTCCAGGAACTGCTCCCGAAGACGGGGATTGGAAATAATCCCATAGCCGTAGGTCAGTCCCTGAAGGTTGAATGCCTTGCTGGCCGCCCCCAGGACAATGGAATGTTCCCGGATTTCCTCAGAAACCCTTCCCATGGGGATATGTTTATGGGAACCAAAGGTAATGTTGCCGTGAACCTCGTCAGACACAATAAGCACCCCATGGCGGATACAGGCATCCCCCACCGCTTTTAGCTCCTCACCGGTAAAGACCCGACCCGTAGGATTCTGGGGATTTATCTGAATATACATGGATACCCCTTCCAGCTTTCTCTCAAAGTCCTCCATGTCAACTTCATAGCGGCCCCCAGCCAGCCGCATTTCACTTAAGACCACCCGCCGGCCGCTGTTCCTGATAATATCCGCCGCAGGGTGAAAATGAGGCGTCAAGATGAGAATCCCATCCCCCGGCTTTGTGTAGGTGTCCACGCACATGCGCATGCAGGCCCATATGCCCGGCCCGTTCACCAGCCAGTCCCTGGATATATCCCACCCAAACCGGCGGCTGTACCACCCGGTAACAGCCTCATAGTAAGCTTCCGGTTTTGGCTCATAGGCAAAGATTCCCGTCTTCGCCTTCTCCACCAGGGCATCCGTCACACACTCAGGCGATTTAAAATCCATATCCGCCGTCCCCATGGCAAGGCCCCTGCCTGCGGCCTTGCTCCACTTAATGGAATTTTCCCCGGTCCGTTCAATCCGCTCATCAAATAGCATGGTATCCTCCTGCCTTATCCCAGTCTGCTGTAATCCTCATCCTCCACCGCTTCCAGCCACTCATTTCCGGTCTCCTCCCCGGGCACTTCCACGGAGATGTGGGAAAACCAGCTGTCGGCCTTGGCGCCGTGCCAGTGCTTCACCCCCGCGGGAATCGTGATTACCATGCCAGGCTTAAGGCTCACCGCCTCCTTTCCCTCTTCCTGGTACCAGCCCTCCCCGGCCGTGCAGATGAGCATTTGTCCGCCGCCCTTTGCGGCATGGTGGATATGCCAGTTGTTGCGGCACCCCGGCTCAAAAGTTACATTGGCCATAAACACGGTTGCCTCCCCCGGCACGGTCAGAGGGTTCAGATAGGAATTTCCGATAAAATACTTAGCGAAAGCAGTGTTCTCCTTCCCCTGCCCAAATACGTTTGCCTTGTCAAATTCTCTCTTATCACTGATCTTCATTGCTATTTTCCTCCTGATATGAATTTTTTTCTTTTCCCTGTCTCAATTTTAGGTCTGCCAAACGTTTTCCCCGGAACTGGAACCGCCCAGACCGCCTGACACGCCACAATGGCAGTTCATTAGAAAACAGCAGCGCATTCCTTCATGTCCCGTTCCCAAAAAAGCAATCACAGGCCACTAATCCAATATCTCAACCTTTAAATTTTTAAAGAAGCACTCGCTGTCAATGTGGGTATTAAAACCGATCCGTCCCGGGGCCGGTCTATGCTGCATATGCTTTACATCTAACACCAATTCGTTATTTACATAGAATTGCCCATGTTCATCTATCAATACAGCTTTCACATGAACCCATTCATCTAAGGCAATCGTTTCTACCGGCGCTTCATAATCATTGATTCCAAATTCTCTGTAATAGGACCAGATATATCCCGGATACGCGAAGTATTGACAGCCATGGGCTCTTCTGAACGCATTGTCACACCCTCTTCCGTTTGCAGGCCTGATATAAAAACCTTCAAATTCCATATCCCTCTCATCAATCCGGAAGGCAATACCGATGAACCCTCTTGCCGCTTCCCGGCAGTCCGGCAATAATCTGGACTTCATATCACATTCAATAATCCCGTTTTTCATCACCAGGCCCTTGACGGTTACATAGGAGTTGGTATCATCCTCCTGTATCTTTTCTGTCTTTACGGACTTAATGCCTTCCTCTAAAATTTCCAGAGACGTATGCAGGGCAGTCAGATTGTCTGCTGTCAGCAAAATATCTTTCAGATAAGAAACAGCCGTAGCCACAACCTTGCCTTCCGAAGTGATTACGGTATTCCCTTTTACCGTCAAGGCATCCGTATGCGCCACGATTGCTCCGGCTCCTTCTTCGTCAAACCACAAGGTCGCTTTGGGCTCATAGGATGAAATGGCTATCTGTCCCTTCTCCGGCGCCGTCAAAGCGGCCACTTCCAAAGCGGCTTTTTCCTCCGGTGTATACTTAGCCTGTGTAGCCGGATTGATTATATCCTTGCTTAAGAACTGATCTGTAAAATAAATTGTCTCAATGTTTAACTCCTGATTGTTAACTGCTAACACAATGTAAGTCCTGTTCATAAATTCTCCCCTTTTCTATATGATGTACTCTCGGAATCTCTCTTGTACCTGCCTTTGTGGCTGATTTTCCGTCTGCCAAACGTTTTTCCCAGAACCGTAACCACCCAGACCGCCTGACACGCCCCAACCGTGGTCATCACACACTCCCCATAAAACTTAAGAGGTGCAAAAGCCATATTTTCATTAGAAATCAGGAACATGTTCCTCCATATCCCGCTTCTGAAAAAACAGTAAATTCCCGCCGCCAGCACCAGCAAAAACACCAGGTCATAGACATAGGCAAAAATCGTTTCCTTCACAGTCCGGTATGCCTTTCCCAGAAAGCCTCTGGTGTGGAACCCCAGATGTATCCCCATGAGCACAAATCCCCATGACGTCCCCAGATTATGAAGATCCCTTGCCCTCTGGGTAACCGTAAAAGGAGAAGCAGCGAACACATCCCCGGACATCATCACGGCGCTGACTGCCATAAGCCCCATGCCTCCCAGAAGAACCATGTCCGTCCCCACAAACAGGACTCTCCCCAGGGGATACCTGCCTCTTCCCAGCCCCCGATACCACTTTACATTCAGGACATGGTGAAGAACAAAAAGCCCAAACAGCACACAGCCGTAAACCCCGTGGTGCAAAAGCCCGCTGCCCGCCCGGTAGCCCAGCAGATACACCATAAGCACATACATGGCCATATCCACAAGGATTTTCACTCTCCCTTTCATGGCCCTATTGCTCCCGGATTCCGCTAAAAGCCAGCCACTGGGATATGCGCTCCTCCAGATCTCTTCCCCCGGAATAGTTGAACTCAAACCCAATCCCCACATAGGAATCCGGCACCAGCTTGGAAAGGTCCGACACGCTGTCCCCAAATATGGTTCCCCCGTGGCTGCTGAAAGGAATCACGATCTTTCCCGCAAAATCATACTGCTCCACAAAGGAAACCACCGGCATGGGCATAGTGGCCCACCAGGTGGGGTACCCCAGCAGCACTACGTCATACTCCTCCATATTCTCCACACGGGTCGTAAGCCTGGGCCGGACATTCCCATTGAGGTCCGCCTGAGACACCTCATAGATATTCCCCCGATAAGGCGTCTCCATCTCAATCTCCACCAGGTCAGCCCCGGTCTTTTCCCGGATAATCCGGGCCCCGTTCTCCGTGTTGCCGGAATAAGAAAAATAAGCAATGAGAATCCGTGGATTCTCCGGCATTTCAATATCCAGAGAATAGACCGTCTCTACAATCCCTTCCCCTGCCACCCCGTTTCTCCCAATCCGAAAGCCCAAATTCTCATCCCCGTCAATGGGATTAGCCGCCGACCGGTAAGCGCTCCTTAAGTGTTTGGCGAAGTCATTAAAGCCCCCGCCCCGGTTCACCCTCAGAGAGCCTCTCCGCGCCCCGGCCGGGTCCACAGTCCCTTCCAGGTCATAGGCTCCATAATAATCAAAACACCACTCCGACACATTGCCGTGCATGTTGTAAAGGCCGAACTCATTGGGAGAAAGGCTGTCAACTGCTATGGTCTGTCCCCGGTTCTGGCTGGTCACCACCTCCGGATTTTTCCGGCTCACATAATTCTCCTCAATCAGATAAGGATAACTGCCCTGAAAATTAGCATTGTCACTGGTGATCTGGTTCCCCGGATTAAAAACCGTATCGCTCCCTGCCCTAGCCGCGTACTCCCACTCCGCCTCGGTCAGAAGCCGGTAGCCGTTGGCGCTCCGGTCCCAGGTCACGGTCCGGTCCCCTATGGCGTAAACAGGCGTAAGCCCCCTGGCCTCACTGAGCCTGTTGCAGTATTCTGCCGCCTCATACCAGGTCACACTGTCCACCGGAAGATTCTCCCCCTGAAAATAGCTGGGATTCTCCCCCATGACCGCCTCATAATCCCTCTGGGTCACCTCAAAGGGGTCAATATAAAAAGCGCTGATTGTCACCTCATGGGACACCTCATCCGGCTCCCTCTGACGCTCCCCCTCCGGGCTTCCCATGACAAAGGTTCCGCCCTCCAAACGTATCAGTCCATCCCGGATTTCCCCCGGCTCCCTGCCGCTTTCCAAGTTCCCGTTTTCTCCCATGGTTCCGCCAGACTCCCGGCCTGACTCCTGACCTGCTTCCCCGGCCCTGTCAAAATCTCCGCCTGCCGCCAGGCCGCCTTCCCCGGCTCCGTCAAAATCTCCGCCTGCCGTCAAACCGGCTCCGCCAGACCCGCCGCCTGCCGTCACGCCCGCTTCCCCGGCTATGGAAGAGTTCTGTGCCCTTCTCCCGGCTCCTGCTCCCTCATTCCCGCCGGCCTTCTGCCGCGACCCCAGCCAATACCACCCGGCCCCGGCCGCCGTCAGAATCAGAACCGCAAGCGCCAGCATCAGAATCTGGGCCCTTTTCTTTTCATGCTTCGTTTCATGCTTCTTTTCATTCATCCTCTCATCACACTCCCTCTAATCCGCTGTTTATCCCGGCACCGGCACAGACCGAAGGCCCAGGCCTCCAAAATCTCCGCCGAATCCTGTGCCTCCCAGGTATATCACTCATGAATCTTCCACCCGTTGAGAAACTTCGCCGTCTGGGCTGCGCTGTGGTCAATAATCTCACTGTACCCCAAATCCAGGGCTGCTATGGCTTCCATATCATCCTCATCCAGCTTAAAGTCCCAGATGTTAAGGTTCTCCTCCATGCGCTCCCTGTGTACCGATTTGGGGATAATCACCACCCCCTTCTGTACATTCCACCGAAGGGCCGCCTGGGCCGCGCTCTTCCCATACTTTGCCCCGATCTCTGTCAATACCGGGTGGGTGAAAATCCCGTGTTTTCCCTCAGCCAGCGGCCCCCAGGCTTCCGGCTGCACGCCGAACTCCCTCATCACCTCAAGGCCATTTTCCTGGGCAAAGAAGGGGTGAAGCTCCACCTGGTTTACCATAGGTTTCACCTTCACATTGAGGCACAGGTCCGCAAGCCTCTCCGGATAAAAATTGCACACCCCGATTGCCCGGATTTTCCCCTCCTCATACAGCTCCTCCATGGCCCGCCAGGAGCCGTAATAGTCATTCATTGGCTGGTGAATCAGATACAAATCAAGATAGTCAAGGCCCAGTTTCCCAAGGGAAACCTCAAATGCCTTTTTCGCGTTTTCATACCCTGCGTCCTGAATCCACAGCTTTGTGGTAACAAAAAGTTCTTCCCTGGGAACGCCGCTCTTTTTAATCGCCGCCCCCACAGCCTCCTCGTTAAAATACGCGGCGGCGGTGTCAATGAGCCGGTACCCCGCCTCCAGGGCGTCCCTTACCGCCTGCTCACAGACCGCTGCCTCCGGCACCTGAAACACGCCGAACCCTTCCATTGGCATTTTCACTCCGTTGCTTAATGTCACAAATTCCATATTTCCGTCCTCCTAACCGTTTCTCTGTATGTTCTGACTCCATTTTACACCAATTCAAAAATTCTATCCAATACTCATGTCAAATGGTTCACCATGCCTGCAAGGCATACTTTTAAATCACCCTCTTGGCCTCCCATTTTCCTCCCCGCCACCGGATCCAGTAACATACCGACCGGTACAGCCAGTCCAGAACCGCCATGGAGACCCAGGCCCCCGCTGCCCCCATGCCAAGCCCCACAGCCAGAAGCCAGGCGCCTCCAAACCGGAACACCCACATGGAAAACACCGACATGCCCATGGTAAAATGCACGTCCCCCGCCGCCCGCAGAGACGCCGCAAGGATAAAAGCAGAAGGCCAGAGAACCACAGCCCCCACCGTATGCCACAAGAACATTTCCCTGGCCAGTTCCGCCGTTCCCCCTGACAACTGGTACAGAGACAAAACCACGGGAAGCGCCAGCCAGAGACACCCGCTGACCACAGCCACCCAGCCGTGGGTAAATAATAGCAGCTTCCGGTTGTAATACCGGGCCTGGTCATAATCCCCCGCCCCGGCACACCTTGCCAGAATCGTCACCACCGCCAGCTGAACCGCTGACCCTGGAATCATCTGAATCGCCGCCAGATTCCCCGTCACCGCGTTGGCCGCTATGGCAACCGTTCCAAACCTGGTGATCAGGTTCAGAATCCCGATCTTCCCCAGCTGAAACAATCCGTTCTCACTCCCTCCCGGAATCCCCACTGCCATGATCTTTCTCACCATGGCCCCGTCAAACCGGTGCTTCCAGATTCTCTCCAGAGACAATTCCCGCCCCGGCTTAAGGAGCAGCACAAGGATTCCCACAGCCGCTGCCCACCGGGACACGCTGGTGGCAATGGCCGCCCCTCTGGTTCCCATTCCCAGGCCATAGATTAGAATTCCGTTCCCCACACAGTTCATCCCGTTCATGACCAGGGCCAGCTTCATGGTAATCTTGGAATTTCCCATGGTGCGGAAGATGGCCCCGCAGGCCTCATACACCCCGATAGCCGGAATGGAACAGGCCACCACCGTCAGATACCGCTGCGCGTGAAACCAGACCTCATCCGTAATCCGGCCAAAAAGCGCCGACAGAATCCACCCTGCCCCGCCAAACATCATCACCATGATACCAAACCCCAGGGCCCCGTTGAGCCACACCAGCTCCCCCGCCGCCGCCCTGGCCCTTTTCCTCTCACCAGAGCCAAGATACTGCCCCGCAACCACCGCTCCCCCGGAGGCCATGGCCGCGAAAATATAGATCAGCAGCTGAATCACCGAATCCACCAGGGAGACCCCGGACACCGCCGCCTCCCCAACGCTGGCCACCATGACCGTGTCGATCATTCCC
Source organism: uncultured Hungatella sp. (assembly GCA_910585645.1). Taxonomy (GTDB): domain Bacteria; phylum Bacillota; class Clostridia; order Lachnospirales; family Lachnospiraceae; genus UBA3402. The sequence continues at coordinate 47,656 of CAJUFP010000020.1, forward strand.
ACCACCAGCTTCAGCGCCATTTCCCCCATCAGCGGGATAATCAGAGCCCACAGCTCCCTGTCACTAAAAAGCCTCTTACTGCCTTCCATATGTGCCCCTCCTATTAACAAGGTTTCGGCACGCATCGCTTCGCTCCACCTGCCACATCATCGGAACGCATTCCAGTTGTAAAACTTTGTTTCACAAGCGTTCCTCCTCCCATCTTATTTTACGATTTCGATCTCCCTCAGCCAAGCGCTGACCTCAGCCTCCACATTCCCTGCCAAGCTGCCGGACACTTCATAGCCGTCTAAAATCTCAGAATCCGGGCAAAGTCCCTCCAACGTGCCAAGGCTGCTCCCAAACCGGCTGCCTCTCAATCTCCTGTGCCACCTTCTCCGCATTGCCGCTACGCGAAAAATAGGAAACCAAAATCCGCCATCCCTCCGATACTTCCCCGCCTCCTGCATTGGAAGGAGCCGCTATAATCCGGCCTTCTTCGTCCCTGGCGTACTGTCTCAAAAACTCCCATGCAGCTTCCGCAATTCCCCTGGCCATGATCTTAATTCCGGACGAGCATTCCTCCTCTGATCCGCCTTGGCTTCATCAAGGCAGAACGAGTAATCCTCCGAATATGCTAGTACGGGAACGATCTGGAACAAATCCGCCCCTGTCCGCTTCTGTATCTCTTTTGCCAGAACTTCCGTGTTTCCCTCCTGCAGCCGTTTCACAGTTCCATTCACATAATTTTCACCCCTGCGTGAAAAGAAAGCGATCAATTCCCCCACTGTCTTTCTCCTTGTCATTGCCTTGTATTTTCAAGTCTTATTCTACAAATCCCTGCCTTGACAGGGAAGTTCCAAAATAGTAAAATCACTTTAACCAAAAGTTTAAGCAAGGGGAGGACTATCTCTATGTATAACCAGGCTCTGCATACATTTATTGAAGTTGCCGACTGCGGAAGTTTTCTAAAAGCTTCCGAAAAACTTTTTATCTCCCCCACACCCATTATGAAACAGATGAATCTGTTGGAGCAGCATATCGGCCTCTCCCTCATGATACGCACCAACCAGGGGATTGTCCTCACAAGTGCCGGGAAATCCATTTATAAAGACGCCAAAGGAATCATACAGTATTCCAAAGAAGCCATTGCCCGGGCTAACATGGCGCAAATGGCCGGACAGGTTCCCGTCCGTGTAGGCACATCCGCTTTATACCCCTGTAAGGTTTTAATGGATCTATGGAATTCCATCAGTGACAGGTATCCTCATTTCAAGCTGAAAATAATCCCCTTTGAGGACACCAGTACAAGAACCGCTTTTTCAAACATCGGAAAAAAATATGATCTGATCATAGGCCCCATAATTCTGTCAATGTGGCAAAAATCTCTGACTTTTTAGAATTGGGCCGCTGCCGTTTCTGCCTCGCTATGCCCAAACCCCATCCTCTCTCTGGTAAGCAGATGATTTCCTATGAGGATTTACATGGGGAACGTCTTCTCATGCAGGCCAGAGGCAACAGCCCTGTCAACGATAAAATACGAGCAGACATAGAACATAACCATCCTGAAATCACCATCGCAGATCTTCCACATCATTATGATCTGGAGGCATTTAACCTGTGTGCGGAAGAAGGCTGTATTTTACTGAGCTTAGACACCTGGAGCGAAGTCCATCCCTCTCTGGTTACGATTCCCTTTCAGGTGGAGGATACGGTTCCCTACGGGATTCTTTCCCCCTGAAACCAAATCCCGAGACAGCGCAGTTTCTGGATATTATCCGTTCATTAGGAACTGTTGCGGAATTCTCCTCAAACTCAACCCCTGTCTCGTAACAGCCGGCTTTCTGAAGCCTTTCAAAAAAATCTGCTTTGGGGGGCTTCCTCTCCTGTTTCATCTGATAAAACAGCCCCTCCGGCTCCGTCCAGTCCTGCTCCCTGGCATACATCACCGAAAAAATCCTGAACTACCCCTACCGGCACACCGAACAACAGACCGATGAGAATCCCCCGAATCAGAAGGCCTCCCATCATTTCCTCCCCTCTTCCTTCTCGATCTGCCATGCCAGGTAGTCCAGACAGTCAATCTGTTTCTGGCATATATGCAGAGCCTCCAGCAGATCTTTTCTGTGCCCCGACAGCACCTTAAGCTCCTGCCTCACTTCCCCCGCCTCATAATACTCCATAAAGCTGGTAATGGTGCCCTTATCACAGCCAGCGTCCTTCAGATTCTGGATCACGGCCGCCTCCCTTTTCTCCATATCCATTCCTACCTTCCGTCACGGATGACCACAATCTTGGTGTCCCATCCCTCCAGCACCGGATTATCCTCCACTGCCGATACAAAATCCTCTGTCGGGTCAAAATACCCCACCGCCGTGTACCGCTCCTGAATCTGGGCGTCATGGTAAAACAGCACGATCCGGTTGGGTTCCGAATAATACACCTCTCCCGCCTTCACCTCCGTGACCTCCTCTGGATCCCAGGGAATATCATCATACCGGCTTGGCATATCATAATACTGCATATACTCCCATCCCTCATAATCATCATAGTGATAAATAGGAAGCCGCCACTGGGTAGTGCCCACATGCCTTGCAATGGCTGCCGCCGGCTAAAGTCTGGCGGCTCTCCACAGAGACAGCCTCCGTCTCAGTCTGTCCGTCTCCTCCCGCCTTGCCGCAGCCTGTAAAAAACAGGGCTGCAGCCGCTGTTATTGCCAGATAAGTTCCATATCTCTTGGCTGTCCTCTTTCTCATTCTTAAACTCCTCCTGTCTTATTTTTCCTGTTATGTGTTATGGTGGGAAGTTCCTCTACTCTTAACCACCTGCTGTTTTCAGCCTTCCCTTATATTATAATTCCAATGCAAATATATAGCAAATACTCATATTAAATATTATACCATGCTTGACAGCTATGGACTTTTACATTATACTGTCACCAAAAGAATTACATCATTACTTAATCCATCCACAGCCAGAAAGGAGATTTCCCCTATGGAATTACGTGTCCTCCAGTATTTCCTGGCCGTCACCAGAGAACAAAGTATCTCCGGTGCGGCAGAGTCCCTCCACTTATCCCAGCCCACCCTTTCCAGGCAGCTGAAAGAGCTGGAAGAAGAACTGGGAAAGCAGCTTTTCATCCGCGGAAACCGCCGGATTTCCCTGACCGAAGAAGGCATGATCCTGCGAAAGCGGGCAGAAGAAGTCATGGATCTGATCCGCAAGGCAGAGCAGGAAATATCCATCACAGACAATCAGATCTCCGGCGATGTCTTCATCGGTTCCGGAGAGACAGACGGAGTGCGCCTCTTAGCCCGTGCCGCCAGACAGCTCCAGAAGGATTACCCGGATATCAGCTACCACATCTCCAGCGGCGACACCACAGATGTGTTGGAGAGCCTGGATAAAGGCCTCATTGATTTCGGCCTTGTCTTCAGTACCGTAGACACTTCCAAATACGAATATGTGACTCTCCCCGTCACAGACTCCTTTGGCATTCTTATGCGAAAAGACAGCCCCCTGGCCGCCAGAGACTTTCTGACCCCGGAAGACCTCCATGACAAGCCCCTGATCTTTAACCGCAACACCAGGGACGGAGATCTGATTATGTCCTGGCTGAAAAAGAACCGCTCCGAAATCCATACAGCCGCCACCTATAATCTTCTCTTCAATGCCTCCCTCATGGTAGAGGAAGGCCTGGGATATGCCTTTGCCCTGGACAAGATCATCAACATAACAGAGGACAGTGACCTCCTGTTCAAGCCCCTGTCCCCTACTCTTCCGGCAAAAATGAACCTGATCTGGAAAAAATACCAGTTTTTCTCCAAACCTGCCCAGAAATTTTTAGAAAAACTCATCTTTCTGGCAGAACAGTACCCGACTCTGCCAGCCCCCGGGCAGACCAAATGGTAATCCGTTCCGCCAAATAGATACACTGGTATACCTTCCCAGTCTCCTGTCCTCTGGAATCAGGCATCCCTTAGCGGAATGTTACCATAACACTGCCCCTGCCAAGGGCACCGGAAAGCCCTTCCCTGTTCTTCACGCATCCAAGCCTGGTATAACGGTAAGAAGTCTGAAAGTCCTTATAAAACAAGACCAGACAGTCAGAACCAAAAAGCATGAGATCCCCTTCATGGATCATGCCAATCTCACGGGTATCTGTGGGAAGGCTTTCCGGCAGATAATAATATTTCTCATTGCCATTCAGCTCCTTCATGGCAATGGTTATGGGGAAACGGGATATCAGCTCTCTGGCTGTCTCATTGTCATAAAGTTCCGCCTCAAACTCCTGATCTCCAACCTGAATCGTAATTGGTAGCATCTCTTCTCCCCCTATGGTATTTTCTTCCAGATTCCGGGCCATCACGACTCCATTCTCCACCCATGCCCCGTCTGCGTTTACCTGGTATCCATCCGGAGTCACGGTATCAGAAGCCATCCAGCCCTCCGAATCGAAATAATAGCATTTCGCCCTTTTGTCCCGGTTTCCGTCCAGCCAGTGCCAGCCAGAAGTCACATAACTTTCGTCCTCATTTTCATACCTCCACCTCTGTCCATCAGCACTTTCCACCTGCCTCCACCCTGCCGCGGACACAGTCTGAGAAAACAGAATCGAACATATGGCTGCAGACCATATCAGTCTCCATTTCTTCACGAAAATCCCTCCTTACCTGTCATAGTGCGCTGAAACTTCCTTCAAATGCCGGATAATCGGTAAATGCTGCGGACATATCCTCTCACACTGCCCACATCCAACACAATCTCCCGCCCTGCCGCCTTCTCTAGCCAACAGCTTATAGAACGTCCTGTTGGGAGTCCAGTCTTTCTCCTTTATCTCCCGCATATCTTCCATATTCCGCACTCCCGGAAGAACCGTCATGACTGCCGGACGGTCCAGGGCATACTGGAAACACGGAACCTCAGTCAAAGCCCTCTTAAAAAGAGATGTTTTCTCGTTCAGCAGCTGCCCTCCCGCAAAAGGCTTCATCACAAAGATTCCCACCCCCATCCTTTCACAGTTCCGGTAAAATCTGGCCCGTTCCTCCACCTCTCCGATCGCGTAAGTCCCTGGTCCAGCCATACTTTCCGTCCTCATAAATTGCACCAAAATGCATTTGGGTCAGAACCCTTTTCCTTCTCCCCTCAAAGACTCTGGCATAGGCAGGGAACGGAACCGCCATGGGGTAATATGCGATATTCCATAAAATCCTCCTTATTTCAGTCCCTGTTAGGCAATTGTTAAATTGCCAAACCCATTGATTTTATTGGGTTTTTTTATTGTT
>CAJUFP010000021.1 GCA_910585645.1 uncultured Hungatella sp.
GCTAAAGCAGGATAGAACATATCTCTGCGTTCAACCGCCCCGTGAATAGTAACAATAAAAACTTCCCTGCGTCCTATATCAAGCAACAAACTTCCATAACAGATAATCTCGCCATTATCAGATGTAATATGATTTAACTCTGTATACCGGCGTAATAAAGCCTCAATCTGCGCCAGTAGCACTTCGATTGTAAATGGTCTTTCCAGTACATTATCTGCTCCATTTCTTAATGCAGCTACTTTATTTGAATTGTTCCTGTCATTTAATAAAGCTAAGATTGGCACCGGGCTATATTTCCGTACCATAATAATTGCTTCGTCTCCGCATTGTTTCAATGAAGCAAAATCCAATATAATTAAACAGCAATCATTCAACTGTATTTTATAAATTGCTTCCTGAACACTGCAAATATAGCAGACATCTACTATTTGATTAACAAAACATTTTTCAATCTCATCAGATAGTTTCCTGTCACTGCTGATAATCAAAATATTTTTTCCCACATTTACAGTCTCCTTTCAAACGTTGGATGACTTTTTACTGAATTTATTTGAATATGCTCCACACAGATTCTGTCGTGTAAAACAATAAAAGCAGCCATTTCTATTTTAGAAACAGCCGCTTCCTTAAACACAGAGTATCTTTATATTGGCATGAAAGAATTCCCCCGCTCATATTTTTCAATTCCCTTTGCAAGATATTTGAACCTACTTCAAGGGCGGCTACATGCTATCCACCTTTTTATTCTAAAGAGAAAATCACCGTCACATCTCCACTTCCCAGCGCATCTTCCCAGCCAGTCAGATCATTAATATGCCCCAATCTCGTGTAACTCCAGGAATTGGAACCATAAAAAATAACGATCTGGTTCCCATTGTATAAGACAATATCCCCGGCTTGTGTCGTGGTCTGGCTGTTGTTGGCCGGAAGGCTTGTTCCCAGAGGACCTACCTTTTCAAAGCCGGAATAGTCGCTCATCTGGATCACTACAGGACTCTCCTGCATCATTTCCACCAGAGCAGACACGGCTTCATTCTCTTCCAGTGTCGCTGAAAATACCACATCACCAACCTGCACATTCATATTTGCCACTTTATTTTCCTCCGTATTATTCTGAATATCTGTTTCTGCCACACTCGTTTCATTCCTTTCGGTTTCCTGCACTGATTCCGCTTCATTTGCAGCCTCCACTGATTCTGCCATGCTTTCAGTTTCATCAGCTGTGGGACTCTCTGACATTGTTTCATCCACAGTTTCCGTGGAATCCATAGCCACAGAGGATTCATCTGCATTCTCCGATCCGTTCAAACTATCAGATTGTGAAGAACTCTCTATCGTGGAAGGCTCTGCCTGGCGGCTGGGTGTCTGAGCCTGTATATCGTTCTTTCCACAGGCTGCCATACAAGACAGGATGATAGCCAGATACAAAACTGTATATAATTTTCTCATCGTTTACCTGCTCCTTTTTCAACTTTTTCACATAATTTCATATTGGGATTGCTCTTATAAAAACAAGAATTCCAAACAAGCTCAACACTACTCCGAAAATCCGGTTCATCTTCCGGAAGCTGTCCGCCCGTTTCTTTTTTCTGGCGAGAGCAACCGCAGCAGCAAGCCCTCCCCACCAGAGGTAGGTTCCAACAAACACTCCCAAAACTACCAGCCATCCACCCGCTTTTGTGTTGCCCCCTGCAATACCAAACCAGGAAAAGGCAAACAGAAAAGTCAGGATTGCCGCCGGATTCGTAATTCCTACCGCAAAAGAGGAGAGAAACATCCGCACCTTTCCCGACACTGCCGGAACTTCCGCCATCCCTCCTTTTCGGAGCAGCAGTCGGATTCCCATAAACAAGACAATGGCTCCTCCCACCAGATGAATAGCCCCCTGGTATCGCAGAAGAAAGTCTGAAATTATGGTCAGGCCAAAAGCTCCGATTGCCGCATAGATACAGTCCGCTACGGAAGAACCCATTCCTGTGAGAAGCCCTGCCTTTATTCCATGCTCCCATGTTCTCTGTACTGTCATGGCTCCCACAGCCCCTACCGGCACCCCGAAGATCAATCCAATCAGAATACCTTTTAAAAACATATTCACCTCTTGTCATTCACTGCACATTATTGTCAATGCTCCTAAACTCTTCCCTGATTCCTTTTTCCAGAGAATCATTCCCGCTGGAATCACCAACGTTTCTGCCAGCACGAACGCCCACCAGATCAATGACAACTCACCAAACCAGGAGACAGCTGTAATCAAAAGCACTGGCATAATCACCTGTCTGCTTAAAGTAAGCAGCATACTCTGGACTCCCATTCCCAATCCCTGAAAAGCGGATGAAAATGTAAGGCATACATTAGAAAGAAGATAGCTTACCGCCATGATCCGCAGAGCCGCCACGCCTATCGCAAGCATTTCTTCCGAAGCATCAAACAACAAAAGTACCTGTTCCGGCACGATTTCCATAATGAGAAAAAATACGCTGTAAAGCATAACGGAATACAGCATCGCCCATCGGCAGCTCTGATATATCCTTTCCGGCTTTTTTGCTCCATAATTGTACGCCACAATGGGAATCAGCCCGCTTCCCATCCCATTCACCCCGACAGTCACAAGCCCCTGTATTTTTACGCAGGCTCCATAGACGGCAACTGCCGTGGGTGTAATGGCCATGAGAACCGAATTCACATAAATTGCCAGCACGGAAGTAATCACCTGCACAAATGTACTTGGTATCCCAACTTTCAGGATTGCCGCCATACACCCCGTATCTGCCTTTATGGTAAAACGGATTGGAATTTCCTGATTCCATCTGCGGTTAATAAAATACCCGGCGAAGCAGCCGATCCACTGACCGATTACGGTAGCCAGTGCAGCTCCTGCCGTCCCCATAGCCGGAAGTCCAAAGTAGCCGAAAATAAGGATTGGGTCTAACACCAAATTGGTGACAGAAGCGGCAGAAAGCGTAAATAAAAACAGCGATGATTTGCCGCTTGCCATCACAAAACGGTCAAATACCCATTGTCCCATCATACCCAGGGAACCCAGCATACAGATTCGCAGGTATGGGATTCCATAATCCATAATGGTTTCGGCTCCGCCGGACTGCCATCTGAAATATGGTTTCATTACAGTTAGTTCCAGCATGACAACCAGTACCCATGCCAGAAATGCCAATACCAGCGCGGCAGATGCCGTTTTCTTTACTCTGTCCTGGTTCTTCTCTCCTAACGCCCTGGAGATTACCGCATTCAATCCCACAGCAATGCCAAGCCCCATGGCAGACATGATGATCTGAACCGGCGCCGCCAGTGATAATGCAGTCAATGCCTCTTCTGATATCCTGGCAACAAACACGCTATCCACAAAATTATAAAGAGAATTGATCAGCAGGGAAATCATCAGCGGTAATCCTGTTTTCAGCACTAAACCTGATATTTTCGCCGTTCCCATAGGATTCTCTGGCGGCAGCATCTCTTCCATGTATCATCCCTCCATTCAATAAGCCAAAGGAAGTGTCAGGCGGTTTTTTCAGACGGGATGGTATATGTCGTTTCTACTTCTTTTAACCCGCCGATCATTACCTCTCCTTTTGCATGTTCGTCATCCATGATTATTTCTCCCACCTCCGGCACACAGATCCGGCCGGACAGCGGATTTTTAATACTGTCAACCTTTGTTGTAATGACTGCATCTACTTCCGATTTCTCGAAAGCAAGGTCAGTATCCACCATTTCACAATCGACCAATTTCAGGTTCTTGCAGTAACACAGAGGCTGCGTCCCGATGATCTTACAGCGGATCAGTGTCAGGCCGTCCGAGTACCATGCCAGATATTCCCCTTTGACCACGCTGTCTTTGACGGTTATGTTTTCCCCATGCCAGAACGCATCCTTTGTATCAAATACGCAGTTTTCAAAGGTGGCGTTTTTGATATACTGGAAGGAATATTTTCCCTTAAACTCCACGCCTCGGAATACCAGATCTTCCGACCGCATCATAAAATACTCGCTGGCTGCCGTGGTATCTTCCATGCGGATTCCCCTGGTAGACCATCCGAACTCCGGGGAAATAATGTCGCAGTTTCGGATTACGACATCACTACACTCTCTGAGCGCCTTGATTCCATGCAGCTTCGTATCCGTAATCTCTACATGGTCGGAATACCAGAGAGCTGCCCTGCAAGCTTGCGTCATTTCCGAATTCTTGATGGAAAGCCCATGGTCATGCCAGAAAGGATATCGCAGATTGAAAAAGCAATGCGCCGTTTCGATATTCCTTCCCTCTTTGAAGGCACTCTCCCCGTCTGCCGGTCCGTCAAAAGAACAGTTTTGCACCAACACATTCTCGCTTCCATAAAGAGCACGCTCCATGTCAAAAGTCTGATTTTCAATTACTTTCATCTTGATTTCCTCCACTTCGATTTCATATATTTTTTAGGTTTCATTTCGTTATTGATATTTCTTCAAGCAACGGGCAGTACAGGATTGTCAAAACATTCCTGTTTTACGGCTGTGATATCTGGATGATCTTATTTCCCCATCCCTCCAGCACAGGGTTTTCCTCAACAGCAGTCACAAACGCCTCTGTGGCATCAAATGTCCCGATCTTGGTGTATTCTGCTGAAATCTCCGCATCGTGGTAAAACAGGACGATACGGTTTGGATCAGAGTAAAACACATCACCTGCTTTTGCTTCTGTCACGGTCTCCGGATTGTCGGATGGAATATCATATCTGCTGGGAATGTCGTAATACTGCAGTACACTGTAATCCACATCGTCATCCCTCTCATAGATGGGGAGCCGCCAGTCAGAAGTACCCACATACCTGGCAATGGCTACCGCTGTCTCATTATCCAGAAGGGTCATCATAAACGCTTCCCCGCTGTCCCCAAACCGGACTTCCAGCTGTGCGCTTCCGGTTTCTGCTGTCTGATCCCCGCCACCCTGGTTTTCCGTACCGGATGTTCCCTCTGTATCGGCAGCATTATCTGCTGTTCCTTCTGTTCCGGCGGTGTCTTCCAGCCTTTGCGTTTCTGTCGCACCGGCTCCGCCTGCATCGGCAATGGTATCCTTACCATCTTCCGCAGCACTCTGGCCGCATCCTACCAGAATCACTGCAGAAAGCGCTGCAACCGCCATCATTTTCATTCCTTTTTTTACCTTGTTTGTTTTGTAATTGTTTCTTTTCATTTTCTCTTCATCCTTTCCATATTTTATTGCAGTGCCATATCACATGCCGTCTTTTTTCACGCTCTATTCTGCCGTCAGCACATTCATATCCTCCTTTCCTCTGTTTAGGCCGTATGGCCATACAGGTATCCTTTAGGGTTTCTGATCCTGCCTGCCAAAAGCCAGGCAAACCAAAGAAACAGAAAAGTAACAGCCAGCCCCGGAAAAAGAATGCTTCCGGGTGTATTCCCTGATGCAAAATTGCTGATTCCGGCAAGCCGCATAACAGATGAAACGATCACATCCGTAAAGCAGACTGCCGCCAGCGTCCCAATCACTGCCCCAACTGCCGACACAAGCCCAAACCGTAACGCAAAGGATAAGCGGAGCATCTGCACAGAGCAGCCTATGGATTTATAAATCCCGATATCCTTCTGTTCTGTATCCAGAATCCTTGCCCCTGCCATTCCCATGACAATGCAGACAAATACCGCGCTTACCCCATACAGAAAGATTATCAATACATGCATGGCAGAAATAATCCCGAAAAGCCCCGGCCAGGAGTTCTCATGGACATGCACATCTCCTCCGTAGGTCTGTTCCAGTTCCTCCGTGAGCGCCTGTTTCCGGGAAGTGTCGCTTAAAAAATAGTGATAGCACCATAAGCGGCTGTCATCCTCTCCGATAGAGAGATACCCTTCTCTGTTCATCCCTAAGTTTGCCCCCATATCATTGGCACAGTGGTAAATGCCTGAAACTCTGAACTCTCTGCTGTCCTTATTTCCCCGGATTGTCACCAGATCCCCTACCTCTGCTCCCAGATCTGCCGCCAGAACCTCTGTCAGCACCACTTCGTCCTCTCCTATACAGGTCTGTCCTGCACTGATATGAAACCGCTCCGGCTCCGTGATCACATTGGCAGTATAATTTGTCCCGTTTACTGACACGCTGGGCATGGCCAGCATGTAGCTGTCTGTGATATCCGTGTAGGAAAGCACCATCTGCTCCATCTCCTGCGCCGGGAGCTTTCCCAGAACCTGCACACCCAGGTCAAGATCTGCCGGGTTAAAGGCATCCATCATCCCCTTCCCGTCTGTTCCCAGCCACCCGTTTATCCTGCCTGCCAGAGAAGCGAAGAACACCAGCATGGCCGCCACCAGACAAGCACTGATATAACGTTTGCTCCCCGTCAAAACCTGGCGCAGTGCCAGATGGAAGGTAAGCCCCTTTGCCCGGATAACCGGAATCCTGGGGTTGTATCCCATGTGTTTTCCCCGGTTGTCCTGCTCCCCGTTTTCCCTGCGGATAGCCGCCATAGGTGAGATCCTGCGAAGTCTCCCAAGACGCAGGAAACAAAATCCTGCGGATAGTAACAGGAGTACAGCCAGAACCCCCATACAGGGCAGAATCGGAAAACGGATGGGAAGCAGCACCCCTGTGGTAGTGACCATCATCCGGCTGATCTGTCCTGATACCGGAATCGCAAGGAGCATTCCCAGCACCACACCGCTTCCCACGGCTGTCATATACTGCATCATTACCTGCCCTGTCAGTTGTTTCCCGGTAAATCCAATGGTTTTCAGGATGCCGTAATTTTTCCATTCCTGCTCCACCAGTCCGGAAATGCTATGTCCCATCACCGCCAGCGCTGCTCCCAACAATACCACTGCGAAAGCCGCAAAAAGCGCACTGAAGGCGTTCTGGAGAATCATCATAAAGCCTGCGATTGTTTCTGCACTGTGGATAAATTCCGTATACATGGAAAGCGGCGTATTGGTGGTCAATATCCTGTTCATCTCTGAAACGGTAATCCCCTCCGCCGTTTCCATGTGAATCATGCTTCCATCCCTGGCCAACGCATCCATACCGCTTTCTTCTATGACAGAGAGAATCTCTTCATAGGTTTTTTCCGAAATCAGGAATCCCTTCATCCCAATCATGGAACTGCCCATAAAAGGATCTTCATAATATCCCGCCACGGTAAGGCTGATTTCCCGCCCGCCCCTGGCTATGGGAAAGGTGATGGTATCCCCAGGCTTCAGATCCATCATGGATTTCATGGAAGGGGAAACATACACTTCCCGCTCCCCGATTTCTGCCGGAGTTTCCGCATATCCGGAAAGGCTGTTTTCAAAGAAACGATATCTGCTCCGGTTGGAAATTCCGTTCTCCGAAGATACCCACGGAATCATCTGTCCCTCACTGTCGGATTCCACACCGTTTGCCTCATATTCCGAAAAAATCAGCCTCTGAACTTCCACAGCCTCTACCCCTTCCTGTTCCCGGATGCTTTCCAGCAGGAATTCCATATCCGGCACATCAGCTGTCCATGCGGTAAGGTCTCCGAACCCCGCCCTCTCCATCTCTTCCCGAATGTAGCTGTTCCCTGCAAAAGCAATCATCAGCACCGCTGTCAGGGAAAGCGCCGTCAGAAACATAAGGATTGCGATTCCAAAAAGACTTCCCTTATGCTTTTTCATTCCTGCCCGGATGATCATCTGATTTTCCAATATTTTCGCCTCCCTTTACCAACGTAATCCGGAAAGCCACTGGCTTACGTCTCTTTCCCTCTGCTTTTCTTCCATTTCGTTATAAGGCTCTAAAGCCAGTTCATCACATATCTTTCCATCCTCCAGATAAAGAATCCTGTTTCCTCTGACGGCTGCCCGCAGGTCATGGGTCACCATCAGGATGCTCTGGCCCTTCTGGTTCAAATCAGTCAGAAGGCCGAGGACTTCACGGGTATTTGCCTGATTCAACGCCCCTGTCGGCTCATCGGCAAACAGCAGGCCGGGCTTTCCAATCATGGCTCTGGCGATGGCTGCCCTTTGTGCCTCGCCCCCGGATACCTGGGAAGGCAGTCTGTTTTTCGCTTCCTCCACATCCATCTGCCGCAGAAGATTTTCCGCCCTCTCCCTTACCTTTTCGGCGCTGTCCTTTTTGCTCACATATCCTGCCACCAGCACGTTTTCCAAAAGTGTCAGGTTGCTCACCAGATGGGTCTGTTGGAATACAAACCCGAACTCCTCCGCCCTTAGCCTGCCCATTTGGTTTTCCGAAAAGCTGCTGATTTCCTTATCCCGGTAAAACACACGGCCTCCGCTTATATGGTCCATGCCTCCGAGCATATACAAAAGCGTAGATTTCCCGGCTCCCGAAGGCCCCATAATGACGGTAAAGTCTTTTTCAAATATTTTGATGTCAAGTCCGTCAAGAACTTTTGTTTCTGTTTTTCCCTGATGGAAAACCCTGGTGATTTTTTCTCCCTGTAATATCACATTTTTCACACTGCTCATGCCACCTTTCCTTTTACGTCAGCTGCCCTGCCGGTTGCTGACTCTCGCGGCATTCGCCAAATGCTCGTGCAAGCACGGCACTTGGCTCATTGCTCGCGGAGATTAAAGGCTTTTTCCCGGTTCTTTTATCCGGCAGGATCATATCCACAAAATTTACATAAAACTGCACATATTCCAACTTTTTCTCTTTCAGTATCTTCCTCATTTGACGCAGCATCTCCTGCCGGATATATTCTCTGGAAGCGCTACGGTCTGTTTCGGCATACATCTCAAAGGTATCTTTTGTTGTCTGCCGGAACTGGTAATCTTTCAGCCCTTCAATGCAGAACCCTTCGATGGCTAAGGGATGCAGAAATTCCCGTTCCCCTTTTCCGTCCTCAAACCACAGCACATCTTCGTTTCTTCCCAACAGGCCCACCGCCCTGGTAAACGGCAGTTCTCCTTCCCTTGCCGCCTGCAATGTGAGATGGTCTGAGAGGCGGTAACGGATCAAAGGCTGTGCGTAATTATACAGGCAGGTCAGATACATCACTCCGTTTTCCACTTCGATCAGGTTCAGATCGTCAAAAAGGAACATTCCCTTTTCCGGATCTGTCTCTACCCCCAGAGCCAAAGACTCACTGGCGCCGTAGATATTTACAATCGGCGTCTGAAATACCTTCTCCAGGTACTTCCGCAAAGCCTCGCCTAACGGCTCGCCACAGGAGATTACCCTCCTGGCATCTATGGCAACATCCCCCTTTTCCATAAGCTGTGCCAGAATCTTAATGGCGGACGGATATCCGATCACAATATTAGGCTGGAACTCTCTGATCTGTCTGATCCAGTCGGCAACCGGTGTCTTGATATCCAGATACATCTGCTCCGCTCCTACCCCATCGATTCCGTCCCCCACTGCCATAGCCCCGCCGTATCTTCCGTCTGTGGCAGCGATATAGACGATTCTGGGGCGTTTCATCAGGAGTTTTAAAATCTGGGGCATGGACATATCCCACAGAGCTGCCCGGATGATACCCAGAAGCATCTGATTCCAGGCATCTTCATCATACACAAAATATCCGGGTTTTCCGGTGCTGCCGGAAGAATGAACCACATGGTACTTTCCCTGATAGGGCTTTCGGTCTGCCGTCTCTTCTGCGTCAAATTTCCGTAAGTCTTCCTGTTTTAAATCAGGCACTGTGACCAGTTCATCGAAATGCTCCAAAAGCACCTGCTTGTCGATGGCCGGAAAGCAGGAAAGAGGCAATGTATCCAGCTGTTCTTTCGTAATTCCCGCATCCTCAAAAGCTGCCCTGTAATAAACGGAATGTTCCCATGCGAACCTGAGAAGCCTTCGCAGTTTTTTATCCTGCAGGGAATGCATCTTTTTCGCACTTAACTTCACATTCTTTTTCAGTTTGTATAAGTCCATTAAAATCTTTATGTAATTCATTTTTTCCTCCTGTCAAAATCGCTGCGTGGATTCGCCTACTCTACCGAAATGACATATGCCGTTTCATAATTTTCCCTGTGGTAGTAGATCAGTTCCTTTGTCTCCTGATTCATCACAATGCTCCATTCGGTTGATTCAAACTCGCCAAAATTGTCCTTGCTCACACTGTCCAGTGCGTCCCGCACTTCTGTTTCTGTCATCGTCCCTCGTTCTTCCAGTGTCTGGGTAAGGATCTCATACCGGGTATGGGACTGGGCGGTTCCGATTCCCTGCTTCTCTCCATCCGACAAGTAAAAGTTGGTAACAACCGGCGTTTCGATAACGATCATCTCATTGTCTACATATTCCATGGCCACGCTCCTGCCGTCCGCATCCGCCACGGCCAGATGCACCATCATTCCCATGGAACTGTGAAAATCATATTGCCGCAAAAGCTCCAGCGCTTCCTCCACATTGGCTGCCTTGTCAAGCAACAACCGGATTGCTGTGGTAGTAGTGAGGTCTGGCTTTCCTATATCCTGGTTGATACTTACGGAGTCCTGGATCATGTTCACAGAAACCGCCAGCCCTTTTTCATTCATTCCATCCAGTGGCGCATATAAGGAAACCAAAGCCTGCACGGAATCCGGTAATTTTGAAAGGTGGGGTTCTCCTGCCCGGACGAAATCCATATTGACGGTTGAAACGGAAGCATATCCCTTTTGGGGCCTTGCACTGACAATCAGCCCACTGCAGGTATTCCAGTCAAAATTTCTTCCGAACAGATATCCGCCATCCTGATTTTCCACCGACAGGGTGCTGCATCCGAAAGGTGCTCCCTCCATGTGGATTTCCTGTGCCAACAGTGAAGTGATATAAGCCGCAACATCCGCGTCAGAGGCGGCTCCTCCCTGCTCTAAGAATGTGTCAAAGCCATACTCCCCTTCATACCGAACCGCTGACAATCCCGTTTCAAGTTCCGTAATTTCGGAAGTTGGAGTAACCCGGACTGCATTTTTATCTCTGCTTTCTTTTCCGTTTTCTTCTCTCACTGCACCTTCTTCCTCTGTCCAGCTTTCCTGACTTTCTTCGCTATAGTTCTCTGTCCCTGTCTGCTCTCCGGAATCTTTTCCGCATCCTGACAGCAGCCCTGCCGCCCCCAGTATCAAAAGCAGACATATCAAAAAATCTCTTTTCACCTTTTCACTTCCTTTTCTGTGGCTGTAGCCATGTGTATCCTACGAGATATACCCATCCGGGCACTCGTGAACTCAAATCCCTTCGGGATGAGCCGGACTTCGTCCGATACGGTATACTTTAACTGCCCCGGATAACATCCACCTAACAGAAAAATAAACAATTTCTAAATGAATTCTTGCAGATTTCTCAATTCCTTTTTGTTTTATGTTTCTGGATTTATCTTAACAAGATTGTTTATAGATAGCAAATACTTATGCTTTATTTGTTTGACTAGGGATTTCCTATATATAAATCTACACTCTCCAACCCTCTCCAAACCCTCTCCAAACTCAACTCTCATTTAGACATACAAAAAGATACCGATTTTATGTAACAGCAATCCTTTGTCTGCTATTCACGCAAAACCGATATCTTTTTGGTCAACAACTTCCTATTCTATTTGTTATTGCATATTCACCGTAAAGAATTCCACCAGCCTGTCAAAGGGAATACGGTCTCTCCGATCATACAGGTCGATATGCTCCGCATCCTCCACAACCAACATCTCCTTCGGCTCTAAAGCCCTCTCATAAGCTGCGTCACTGAAAAACCTGGAATGCGCCCTATCCCCAACGACAAACAGGATCGGGCGTGGGGAGATCTCGTCAATAAAATCCAATAGCCGGAAATTCATCATTGCCATTCCACTTGTGGTAGTAAATCCACCTCTGGCATTGGGGTGATGCCCTCTTTTCAAAGCATAAAAGCGGAACCACTCTGCTTCCGGCTCCGGTATATCCTCCGGCACCTTGTCAATAGGCTGCTCCGGAAATCCCGGCAGGTACTCTGGATACCCGTTTTCCGCATCGATCCACCGCTGCCTTGACAAGCGTTTCTTTACAGCCTGCAGTTCTTCCTTGTCCATATTTCCCCTGACCGCCACGCTCATATCATACATGCTTACGACGGCAACTGCACGGATTCTGGTATCACACTGGGCCGCCGAAAGTGCAAACCCGCCGGAACCGCATATCCCAATCACACCGATTTTTTCCCTGTCCACAAACTTCTGGAGTCCCAGGAAATCCACCGCCGCACTGAAATTCTCCACAAAAATATCCGGTGACGACACATTTCTGGGAAATCCCCCGGATTCTCCCATAAAGGACTGGTCAAAGGTCAGCACGACAAATCCTTTCTGCGCCAGCTCATTTCCGTATACACAGGGGCCCTGTTCCTTTACCCCTCCATATGGCGCACCGATAATCAGAGCCGGATGCTTCTGATCCAGAGAGATTCCCTTTTCATAGTAAAGCTCTCCTGTGACATCCAGTCCATATCGGTTCCTGTAAACTACTTTTTTCCTTTCCACATTCTGTGATAATTCTAAAATATGTCCGCTCATGTTCCATTCCTCCTTCAAAATTTTTATTTCCTTTTGCGGATAACTTTTTGTTTCTCTCTTCTCTTTACGGTTCCGGCTTTCTCATGGACTGCCTGCCATAAAGGAGTAATATTTCTCATAGTTTTCCCTGTGGTAATAGCGGGCTTCCCCGGTACTCTGGTTATAGACAATGCTCCACTCCGTAGACGCAAACTCGGAATCAAAATTGTGCTTGCTCACGCTGTCAAGGGCATCCCGGATTCCGTCCATACTAAATGGAGAACCTCTCTGCAGCATATCTTCCAACATGGCATACCGGATTTTGGATTCTTCTGTTCCGATGCCGTACTTTTCACCGGGAGACAGATAATAGTTTGTGACAACCGGCGTTTCTGTTACCACCATCTCATTGTCTATATATTCTACTACTACAGAATGTCCTGATACGTCAGCGAGGGCAAAATGTACCATCATTTCCGCCGATGCGTGCATGTCATACCGGGAAAGCAGCTCCAATGCTTCCTCCACATCAGATGCCTTATCAAGCAGTAAACGTACCGCTGTTGTCGTGGTTAGATCCGGTTTCCCTGTATCCTGCTGGAATCCCGGACTGTCCTGAATCATCAGAACCGCTACGCACAACCCCTTTTCATTCATCCCATCCATAGGCGCAAAAGGCGCTGCCACCGACAAAAGGCGTATCTGTCTTTCTTCCGGCATATCCAGTCCCAGATTCAGGAAATCCATATTCACGGTGGAAACGGAATCATACCCGTTTACTGGATTAGTCCGCACAATCAGCGCCGTACAGGTTCCCCAGTCAAAATTTCTGCCAAATACAGCATCACCTTCTGGCGTCCTGGCAGAGATGGTGCTGCATCCAAAGGAGCTGCCCCTCAAATCTATGGGAAGCAGCCCGTGGAACACATCCTGTATCACAAATTCCGCCACCGCCAGATCATCAGACGCGCCGCCCTGTTCCAGAAAACCGTCCAGATTGTAATCGCCCTTATATTCCATGAAATACAGGCCGTCCTCCAGTCTTTTTACACTTGTGGCCGTCCGAATATTTCTTTGGAAAAGCAGTATAAAAGTAATAAGTACCACCGCCAGCAAAACGAAAAAGGTATAAACGATATATTTCAATTTTATTCTTTTCATCCCATGCCCCTGATTGCCCAATTTATTTTCCAAAATAAGCCGCAATCTCTTCCATTCTGGAAGTCTGTTTTACATGGAAAGGGCATCTCCTGTCGCAATGGCCGCAGGCTACACAGTCAGACGCTTTCTTTTCCAGGTTCCCGTAATGACCGGCTGCCATGGAATCCCCTGCCACCGCCAGGTCATAGTATTTATTGATCAGACCCACATTCAGGCCCGCAGGACAGGGCTGGCAATGATTACAGTACACACAGTTCCCTACGGCCTCCCCAGGCGTAAATGTGCCGATAACAGAATAATCCCGTTCTCCGGAAGATGCCGTCAAAAATCCCAACAGATTTTTTACATCCTCAACACTTCGGATACCCGGCAGTACCGTCAGCACTCCTGGCTTATCCAATGCATATTGGATGCACTGATAACTTGTCAACGCCCTGCCAAAAGGCGGTGTCTTATCATCCAGCAGCTGCCCGCCGGAAAAGGGTTTCATCACGGAGATTCCCACCCCGTCCGTCTCGCATCTGCGGTACAGAGCCATGCGATCTTCGGTACTGCCGTTTGCATAATCTCCATGTCTGTAATCATATCCGGGATTGATGGAAAACATCAGCTGATCCACAATTCCGGCATCCAGTACCTTTGCCACAAGACCGGGCGTATGAGAGGACAACCCGATATGCCGGACCACCCCCTGTTTCTTTAATTCCAGAAGAAGGCTAAGGGCACCGCCCTCCTGATATGCACGCCAGTCCTTTTCTTCATCCAGACAGTGAATAAATCCATAATCTATGTAGTCGGTATGCAATGCTGTCAGTTGGGCATCCACGGAACGCCTGATTGTTTCCACATTCGTAGTCCACCCATATGCGCCACTTTCATAATTTGCGCCGAAATGTACCTGATAGTACATATCTTTCCTGACGGATGAAAATGCTTTCCCATAATAGATAAATGTCTTTGCATCGGCTGTGGCAAGGTCTGCATAGTTGATGCCATTCTCATAGGCATATTCCAGCGCCCGGATCGCCTCTTTTTCCTCCGTCTCCGCAATATAGCTTGTTCCCAGACCGATCACACTGATACGGTCGCCTGTCCTTTTGTTTGTTCTGTACTCCATTTTTTCCTCCAATCAAAAATAGATAAAATTTACCACAAGTCCGCTTAGAAAAGAAAACAGCATTACATATACCAGATATAGGGCAAACCGTTTCATTCCTAATACAATCTTTACTGCCCCCAGATTTGTAATCTTCGTAGCCGGCCCAGTAATCATAAAAGCCGCAGCACTTCCCAGGCTCATGCCGTCCATGAGCCATGCCTGTAAAAGCGGTATCGTCCCTCCGCCACAGGCATAGAGTGGAACCCCGATGGTTGCCGCCATCAGAACGCCGAATGCCTCATTTCCGCCAAACAATCCCGCCATTACATCTGCCGGCACATACCGCTGGAACAATGCGGATAAAGCGATACCGGCCAGAAAGTACCACCCGGTAGCTTTTATGTTCCTGCCCAGGTTTTTGAGAAATCGAAACAGCAGATTCGGATCTATATCCCTGCTCACCGGTTCTTCAAAACCGTGATAATTAAAAAACGGCTGATTGCGATAAAAAATCCGTATCAATCCTCCTGCGAAAATGCCGCACAAAAAGCATGACAGTATACGCACGGTTAAGGCCGGCAATCCCAGAGCAGCGCTGTAAACAATCAACTGTGGGTTCAGCAGGATGGAACTCATCATAAAAGCTGCCAGCCAGTCATCCCTCATTCCACTTTTGGAAAAGGATGCGGCAATCGGAATGGTTCCGTACATACACAAAGGAGAGGCAATCCCCAACGCACTGGCAGCCACAATTCCCATAGTCCCCAGCCGCTTTTTCCCCATGGAACGGAATGCTCTGTGAATATGCTCCTTCAAAAACACGGAGACCAGGCTCCCCAGCACCATTCCCAATACCCAGTATTGAAAGATCTGCTCCAGCTGAACGCTGAAATAGTACCAGAGATAGACTGCTTCACGGCGTAAAATATCAATCATCTATATTCACCAGCTCATATTCCCGGCTTCCCAGGCCGATCTTTTCCGCCTGCTCCAGCGTATGCAGACCATTACGGGATTCAATCCTGTCAATCAGAGACTGTCCATCCTCCGCCCCATAGACCAGATCCACACAAGCCTGGTCAAGAGCCACCGGGTCGTAGGATGCCAGAATCCCGATATCATGCATATCCGGCTCTGCCGGGCTTCCGTCACAGTCGCAGTCCACCGACAGGCGGTTCATCACATTGATATACAGGATGTTCCCATCCAGATAGTCCACAACAGATTTCCCGGCCTCGGCCATGGATTCCAGGAAAGCATCCTGAGCGCCGCCCCACATGCTCCCGCCAGTGCCGCCGCTGTGGATATGGGATTTCCCCTCCGAAGATGCGATACCAATAGAAATGTTCTTGATAGCTCCGCCGAACCCTGCCATAGTGTGTCCTTTGAAATGGGACAAAACCACATAATAATCGTAGTCCGCAAAATGTGCGCCCACATAATTTTCCGTCAGATTGTCCCCGCCTGTTACTGGCAGTGTCATAGAACCGTCCTCGTCCATAATATCCACGTCCGCAATGGCCGTATAGCCATGATCCTCCGCCACCTGATAGTGCACAGCCGTATTTGCCCTGGAGCCTCCGTAGGCGGTATTACATTCTACAATAGTTCCCTCCAGAGACTGCACCAACTCCCCGATTAAGTCTGTCCGAAGATAGTTGCTGCCCGGCTCACCGGTTGACAACTTCACTGCAATTTTGCCGGAAGGAGATGCAGACAGTGCCTGATATATCCTCATCATTCCATCCGAACTGATATCCGTTGTCATGTATACCACAGGAGCATCTGTCTCTCCGTTCTGCTCTTTTGCAACAGATGATTCCGCAGCGTCCCCTTCCACATCTTTTGATGTACTTTCAGATGCAGAGGATTCATCCGTCCCAGGCGTTTCCGCAACACCGCCTTCCACCTCGGAAACCGTTTCCCCTTGGCTCTCCTGTGTTGCTTCTCCCCCGCTTCCATCGGTTCCCGGCCTATCCGAGGGGGAACCCTGTCCTCTTTGCCCGCAACCGGAAAGCATGAGCGACAGTATTAGAAGAAACAAAAACAAACATTTCTTTTTCATCAGAACAACCTCTCCTTTCCGTTTGGCCTCAATCAATCCGAAACCGGTATCCTGCTCCCCATACCGTCTCGATGAACTGGATCTTTGATTCATTCTTTCCCAGCTTATCCCGCAATCTGTTGATGTGGACGGTCACGGTTGCCGCATCTCCCAGGGAATCCATCCCCCACACCCGGTCAAACAGGGTATCCTTTGAAAACACCAAATTGGGATTTTCCGCCAGAAACAACAGCAGCTCAAACTCCTTGTTGACCAGAACCACTTCCTTTTTATCCAGGTAGACTCTCCTTGATTTCGGAAGGATGGTCAGGTTCCGATAGGTAATCTCCGTTTCCTGCTGCTCCTCTTCCTCTGTTGCAGATAGCAGGTTATGAATGTAGATATGGGATTTCACCCTGGCCACCAGCTCCGTAGGGCTGAACGGTTTTACCAGATAATCGTCTGCCCCTAATCCAAGCCCCCGGATTTTGTCGATATCTTCTTTTTTGGCCGTCACCATTATGATAGGCAGTCGCAGGCTCTTTCGCAGCTCCCGACAGACATCAAATCCTGTCTTGCCAGGGAGCATCACATCCAGCAGAATTGCGTCATATTTTTCTGTTTTCGCCTTTTCCTCTCCAGTGATGCCGTCAAAGGCAAGATCGGTTTCATACCCATTGGCTTCCAGATAATCCCGCTCCAGTTCCGCAATCAGTTCATCGTCCTCTATAATCAATACTCTTTCCATCGCAATGGATTCCTTTCCTATCAATCTATAACCGGGATAGTGACGATCACCGCCAGCCCTCCCCGGTTTTCCGCCCGGATTGTCCCGCCGTGGCCGAGGATGATTTCCCTCACCACCGCCAGCCCGATGCCACTTCCCTTCTCCGCGCTGTTCCTGGAATCATCCACCCGATAAAAGCTGTCAAATATCTGTTCCAGGCATTCTTCCGGCACTCCCGGACCATCATCCTGGAATACAAGTTCCGCATTGTTTCCTTCCAGTGTCCGTTTCAGGGAAATCATCACTCTCGAATTTTCTTTTCTCCGGTATCTCACCGTATTGGCAAACAAGTTATTGAAAACGCGCTTAAATTCTTCCCTGTCCAGACAAACCAAAAAATTCCCTTTTCCACTGAAATATTCTGTCTGCACCTGTTGGTTTTCCATATCCGGACGCACAAGCTCCAGATACTTTTCCACATAATCTCTAAAATCTGTTTCTTCCATGTGATAGCGAAAACCGGCATCCAGCCTGCTGTATTCCGATAAGCTGTCTACCAGGCTCACCAGATTCCCGGTTCTCGTCTTTATGGCCTGCAGATAGCGCAGCCTCTTTTCCGGGGTATCCGCAATGCCATCCAACAGTCCGTCCAGATATCCCATAATGGTGGTCAGAGGCGTCCGCAGGTCATGGGAAATTCCGGTGATCAGATCCCGCCTTCTTTTTTCATCCTTCAGCCGCTGCTGCACGGACTCCTGCAGGTAGGCCCGCATCTCGTCAAAATCTCTGCACACCTGGCCAAACTCGTCTTTTTTCTCATACTGCATGGGCGTGTCCAGATTCCCTTCCCGGATCTCTTTTGTACCAAAGCTCAATTTCCCAAGGGGCTTTAAAATACTGCCGGAAATCCACCAGGAAAGGATGCCGTTGATACACACGGTCAGCGCCACAAAAAGAACCAGAATACCTGCCAGATAACGCAGGATGCCGTTTTTCAGATAGTTTACCATGGTTCCATCGGTTTCCTGGGGATGGACAGCCGTAATGCAGAAAATGCTTTCTCCATGCCAGAAAGTGCTTTTGATGACGGAAACCTCATAGCGGCTGGCTGTCAGCATCTTCGCATAGTCAATGGCATCCCCCGCCACAGACTGCGCTGTTTCCAGATCCGTATCGGACAGGTTGGAATAGATACTTTCTCCGTTCTTTGTGATCATAAAGCGGTATCCCAACCCGGACAGTTTATTTTCCAGATGAGTCATCTCATCGCTGTGACGGATCTCTGTCTGGCAGGCATCCATCTCCGGGCAGTGCCCCCAGTTGTTTTCCCACAGTTCCTGCTGATAGTTATAAATCATGCTCTGGGCAAACTGCACACCGTTTTCATCGCTGTACATATCGATAAAGGTATGCCAGTAACTGCCCAGAGAAGTGTTCAGACACACAATCAGCACGATTGTGGTAAACAAAATCGGTATCAGAACCATCATAATATTGGATAATCTGATTTTTTTCTTAATGGTCACCTTCCCTGTTCTCCCTGCAAATCTTTTATCCCACTTGTAGCTTGCCTCTTGTAATGTATTTCAGCGTAGCATGGCGGGATAAAAGATTTCACAAAGATATCTAAACAATTTCTAAACTTTACAGGCTCTTTTTCAGAACAGCCTTAATATCTTCCGGAGCCATCTCTCTGTAACCACCCGTCATAGGCAGAGTTGCCGCTACGATTCCCGGAATCATCTCCTCTGTCACTCCCAGTTCTGCCAGATTCATAACTACGCCAATCTCTCTCATATATCTTTCCATTGCCTGGAGACCTTCTTCCACAATCTGTTCCTGTGTTTTTCCATCCGGTCTCACTCCCCATACATTTATGGCGTATCTTACGAACTTCGCAAGACCATCCGGCATAATATACCTGTAATACGGTATGGACACAGCAGATAATGTCATTCCATGTGTGGCATTGGTATACGCTCCCACGGCCTGGCCAATCATATGCACCATCCAGTCAGTGGATTTTCCCTGGGCTACCAGAGTATTCAATGCCCAGGTGGCCGTCCACATGATATTGCTTCTCGCCTCATAGTTCTCCGGTTCATCCACAGCGATCCTCGTGCTGTGAATCAGAGAGCGCAGAAGCCCTTCCATAATGTAGTCGGATGTGTTGTCATCCTCGCCCGAAAAATATTGTTCCAGAATATGGCTCATAATGTCGAAAAAGCCTGCCCGCATCTGATATCCCGGCAGAGAATAAGTAAACCTGGGATTAAGAACCGCAAACTTCGGGAACACATTTTCCCCAAATACATGACCTATCTTCATTTTGGCTTCCGGATTGATGATTACCGCTCCACCGTTCATTTCAGAGCCTGTTCCAACCATAGTAAAGACAACTCCCACAGGAATGATTTCATTTTCCACATCCTCCATGCGCGCATAATATTTCTCCCATGGATCTTCCTCACAATAAGCAGATACAGACACCGCTTTCGCGTAATCAACCACAGAACCGCCGCCTACTGCCAGTATCAGATCTACATGATTTTCCCTGGCAATCCTGCAGCCCTCATACAGCTTCTCAACAGTAGGATTGGGCATCACTCCCCCATCCTCAAAAATGTTCTTCCCATGCTCACGCAAAATAGCTGCCACCTGATCATAAATTCCATTTTTCTTGATAGAGCCGCCCCCGTAAGCCAGCATGACATTTTTCCCATACTTGGGAAGTTCCTCACGCAGATGGGAAAGGGCGTCCTCTCCGAAATATAATTTTGTGGGATTGCAATAACTGAAATTTCCTAACATTTTAAATTCCTCCTTCATTTTTTCTCATTTTTTTCTGTCACATTTTTCAGACTTTTTCCAAACTGTTTCAATTCCGCCAGTTTTTCTTCCGATTTATTCTGTTTGTCAAATGCTGTATAAATCCCCATATCCTCCAGTTTCAGATAATCCAGGAATGAGTTCTGGTATTCATAAATTGCCCCCTCATAAACCTTGTCGCTCCCGGAGCTTAAAATCAACGCCGCTTTTTTCAGATTAGCTGGTTTATCCAGGGCATAAATACGATTGATGGCACATTGCAGCTGTCCGGTAAAGCTGTGGTAATACACTGGGGATGCCAGCACGATCATCTCTGCCTCCGCGAGAACCGGGTAGACCTCCTGCATATCGTCCTGCTGGATGCATCTGCCCTCTCCTTTGGTATGGCAGTATTCGCAGGCCAGACAGCCTGCAATCTTCTTTTGGCATACCGGCACCACCGTAATCTCATGCCCGTTTTCTTTTGCGCCTTCCACAAAGGCAGACACCAATGCCGCCGTATTCCCGTTTGGGCGGGGACTTCCGTTTAAGATTAAAATCTTCATACCTGCCTCCCCATCTCACGGGCTTTTTCCAAAGCGCTATGTTCCTTTACTGTTCCCGGAGCGTCCACACCGCCTGCAAAGACACAACCCGCAAAACGCGCCTGCTCAAAACAGGCTATGAATCCTTCCAGTCCTTTCCTTGCTCCGTCTATGGCATGTTCGTCCTCGTCTGCCGCTGTGGCCAGAAGATACACATCCCGATACGCATAATCCGCCGTATATAAAGGATTTGCCCGGTCAAGCATGGTTTTCATCTGGCCGCTCATCTCATAGTAGTAAATGGGCGTGGCAAATACCAGCACATCCGCATGCAGCATCTTCTCCACAATTTCCCCGGCGTCATCCCCAATCACACAGCTTCCTGTTTTCTGGCAGGCCAGGCAGCCTTTACAGAACCCGATGGTTTTATCTTTCAGGCTCACCTTTTCCACCTCATGCCCCGCTTCTCTGGCTCCACCCATAAATGCCTCTGCCAACATATCAGAATTGCTGTTTGCTCTCAAGCTGGTGGAGATCACTAATATTTTTTTGTTCATTTTTCTTTTCCTCCTTTTTGCCCGGACTTTTGGGCATATAGGTATACCCGAAGGGTGTTCCATCTTTCTCTTAGATTTTATCCTTTTTCTTTCCGGTGGTCTTTCCCTGAATCCGATAGATTAGATAATCCAAACAGGAAATCCTTCTTTCATCCGTGTGTATCCTGCCGAGCAGATATTCCCTTTGATGTTCCAACAGTTCCAGCTGCTTTGCCTGCTGTCCTTTATCAAACCATCCCAGAAAATCCCGGATTATTTCCGTTTCACATCCGGCATCCTCCAGATTCTGTATAACGGATTCCCTGCTTCCTATAGCTACCATTTCCGCACCCCCTAACGTATATTGATAACCGCACAGCTTTCTGTGGAGTTTCTGATTTAACTATAAATCCGCGCAAAGAAAATAGCAAATATTTATATATAATCTATTTTCATAGTTGAAACCTATTGAAGATTGTGGTAAGATTTTTTATAAAAACAGACAATAAAAAGCAAAGACACCTTGCGGGTACAGGTGAATTGACACGAAGTGTTAAAAGAAGGCATCCTGAGCCGTACCTGGATGCCCATAACGCAGAGTAGGAGGAAATATGGAAATACGGGTACTTCAATACTTTCTTGCTATTGCAAGAGAACAAAGCATCATACGGGCTGCCGAATCTCTTCATCTCTCACAGCCTACTCTTTCCACACAGATTAAAAATATGGAAGAGGAACTGGGAAAACAGCTTTTGATTCGTGGCACAAAAGGTTCCCGCAAAGTTACACTGACGGAAGAGGGAATGATTCTCCGGAAACGGGCTGAAGAAATTCTGGATCTGGTAAAAAAAACGGAAAATGAAATTATCTGCTCCGACAATGTGGTTGTCGGGGATATCTATATTGGCGCCGGAGAGACAGACAGTATGCGCCTGCTGGCAAGGGCCGCCGGAAACTTAAAAAAACTTTATCCCGGAATCCATTACCATATTTCCAGCGGAAATGCTACCTTTGTTAGGGAACAGCTGGATAAAGGGTTGATTGATTTTGGTATTATTTTCGGAGAGCCGGATACAAAGAAATATGAAGTATTAAAGCTCCCGTCAAAGGATATCTGGGGCGTCCTAATGCGGAAGGATTCGCCATTGGCAGAAAAAGAATCCATCTCTCCGGAAGACCTGTGGGATCAGCCATTGCTGATATCACAGCAGGAAACTGAGGGCGGCAGAATGTCCCAGTGGATGAAACGCCGCCTCTCGGAACTGGATATCATTATGACTTACAATCTGCTGTTCAATGCTTCCCTGCTTGTGGAAGAGGGTCTGGGGTACGCTGTCTGTTTTGACAGGATCATCAATACCTCCGGTGACAGTAGACTTACGTTTCGCCCCCTGTCGCCGTCCATTGAGATTGAGATGTATATGATTTGGAAAAAATATCAGGTCTTTTCCAAGCCTGCGGAAAAGTTTTTGATGATGATGCAGGAGAATGTTAACAAAGAATAACCAATAATTTAACAGCATACAAAAAGCATTATCCACTCTCAAACATAAATATCGAAAGAGCAGCCATAATAACCTGACTGTTCTTTCTTCATTCTTTTATTTTTCTCCGAATAAATACCCTTTCAAAACATATCAAGGTTTACGATTTACATCATATAGCATTCTCTATTTCTAATTATTTAATGGACTCTAAACTCATCTAAAATCGTAGCTGCTTCCTCATAACCCATTCCAATAAGCATCTCTAATATTTCTTCAAACGCTTCTATCAAATCATCGTCTTGTTTTATTTGATCACTGAAATCCAAATAAGTTTTCGTTATCATTGTTAATATTATATATCTTTTATCTCTAACAATTTCCACAAATTTGTCTGAACCTAATTTATCATTTTTTGAGATATCAAAAAACACATTTCTCACTGAAAAGAGTATTTCGGGTAATAGCTTATTTACATGGAGTTTAGAAATCGTATCCAGCATCTCCTTTAAATGATATCTGCCATATTTGCTAAACATAGTATTTAAAAATTGTTTATCTTGATAAGAATATCCCGATGAACACTTACTCCAATCTCCACTGCCACCATACGTTGTAATAGATAGTGTCAATGACTTATACAATTCTAGTTTTACTTTTTCATTATTTATCGATAAAATTCTTTTTTCTAATTCGTAAATAATATTTTCACAACTGCTTCGTCTTTCTCTATCATCATGCGCATCGAAATACTCTGAAAGTAATATTCCAAAAATATCCTGATAAAACTTAAGTGTTTCGTTTGTAAATATTGAAAAGTCTATTTCCGTAAAAAGGATATCTAAAGCCATTAACATTCGCCTTTTACCAGATAGAAGTTCTCTCCTAAAAAACACCATAACTTCATAAAGTGAATAAGAGTCAAGTATAGGACACGAATGATATGTAATTCTATTGATATCCCATACATTAATCATTTCAATGATTAGCTTTTTTACAATCGCAGAAAATATGGAATCATTTAAATTCAAACCACAGTTAATGGCATAGCATACAGTGGCTATGTCATAATCATCCATATTAAAGTTCGATAAATCCAAGCTAAAATTATTAAATAAATATTTATTTATTATTGTATCTCTCTGACTCTCATATCTTTTTCTTTTGGCCTCATTTATATATAAATCAACGCCTAATAGTTTTGGTTGCTTATTTGGAGAAAAATCAATTTTCTCGTCAGGTCTATATTTATTTACATATTCTGCGTTGTATTTTTGATGATTCATTTCATCTTCTGCCAACTTAATAATTGTATTAAAAATAGCATAAGCCAGCTGTAAATTGCCCTTTAAATATTGTTTTGCATAGTAAGAGACTTTACTAACCACTAATTCTTGTCCCCTAAACAATATTAAATCCAATATTAATACTTTTATCTGTTTTTCTATTTCATTGCTAATTTCCATTTCCAGTTGCGAAAAGAGCACTGAGCTATAGCTATATTCAAACATAAAACTACAATCAGAAAAACAACCTTTTATTTTACTTATCCATAATTGGCAAAGATTTTGTCTGATTTTATAATCAAGATTTTTATCCTGCAAAGCAAATGCTAATAATTCAACAAGATTTTTATCCAAAACAAATGAAAAAGTACATGTTTCCCTCTTTGCTTGTAATTCTTCTATTGCTTTGATGCAATCTTCCAATTTAAATATACCTTTATTTATCTTTTCACTATAATTTTTAATCAATAATGCCATATTTTCATCGGGCTGTCTTTGTTCTTCATTTTTTTCAGTAATCCTCTTAGCCGCACCTGTCACTGTTGGTATTATCACTATAGATGTGTCATCATATACTGCGAATTGTGCTGTTCTCATATCCATTTTTTGAATCTGTAAATATGCCGTTGCATGTTCCTCATCATTTGGAATTATTGAATAAAGGTAATCCAAAATTTTATAACATTTGCTTTTAGTTTTTTCCTCACAATAGAATTGTACAGTTCTAACATAATTTAACAAGTCAGTTTGATTGATATTGTTTTTTTCATACACATATCGGTTTGAAAATGTCAAACCTGTAATTCTAGTCATATCAAGCAAAACAATATGGATATTTGTTATCAAATCCAACGAATAGTCCGGCAGTTTCTGCCAAAACTCTCTCCCTATATCTGCAATAACTGATAGTAACGCAATATTATTAGATTTCTCATAGATAATTCTACTCACATTTTCAGCAAACTTAACTGTTTCTTTATTCTTAACTGCATCAGTTTCTACTACACTATGCAATTCTTCCTTCAGACAATAAAGCAGATCACTTATAACCAAAGGCATTCTATGTTCTTGCATCGTTGCCAACCACATATCTGGCAATCCCAAATATGACCTTTTTATCCCATCTTCTACAAAGTAGATTTCATAAGTTTGCAAATCACTCTGTTCTTTTGTAAGTTCAAGCACTGCTTTATTAGTAAATTCAATCGCCCAATTAAGCCCTATCCAAAAATTCCATTTAAACAAAGCTGCAAAAAAATTATTTGCTATTGCAGCATTCCAAACGGAATCATTTTCATATTCAGATGCATTTTCATTTAAACCATACTGATAAACATTACTAATTCTATCCCTTTGATAAAGTCCAAAATCATTATAATCACTTGGATAAGTCCAAAACATTTCCGCTAAGTCACACAACTCTATTGGTAACTCTTCCACTAACTCCTTTGGGCTAGATTTGATGGTACTTTTAATAATACCTTTTGCCAGTAACTTTTTGTCCTCATCATTACCTTTATAAAATACACTTAAACTATCCCAAAGTTCTTTGATCCATTCTTTTGAATATTCCGCCATTTGATAGAGCGGAATAAGTATACGCTTCAAGTCATCCACTCTTTTACGGTTATAAATTTCATGCTCAGACATATTTTTATGAATGAAGTTCTCTAAAATAAGACAAACCTCTTGTGCAGTTTTCATTTCTTTTCTTTCAGTTTTGGCATAATCTGAACATAGTTTTTCTAAATCAAACCACAAACCATCCTCATTTTTATATAGTTCTTTCTCTACAATTAGATTAATTAAACTTTTCCTTCCTTCTCCAATCGGTTTTAATTGAATGTAGGGTGCAAACCGTGCCAAAAAATTATTATCGATTTCAAATGCATATGTATTAGTTATTTTAATAAAATCATTAATTCGATCTCTGCTGATTATTGTTGACCCATACTCACCAAAAAAAGGAATACTAAACCTTGATTTCACTAAACCAATTTCTGTCTGCTTCCTCCAAATTTGTGGCATCTTATCTGAAAACACTAATTCAAACAAAAACCTTTCTCGGTTGTTTTTTGCCAATAACTTATTTGAAATCCAAATCTGATATCTTCTGTAGATACACCTTCCAAACTTTTCTATTTCCTCAAAAAATTCACTATATCGTCCCTTGCACTTACTAAATTCCATATCCAAATATTGTTCAAAACAAATATCTTCAAAAATGTCATATTTTAACCTAATAGTTTTCTCATTTTTAATCATAATTCCTTTTGAAATCAATGTGTTTATAATTTTTGTATCATAATTCATGCAGCAAACACCAAGAGAAAAATCCTTAGCCCTGGTAAAAACAACGGACTCAACAACTTTCTTAATATCACTATCATTCAAACAGATTATATACTGCCATATATAGTCTCTTAATTGATTTTCATCCACAATATCATCAATATTCGTAATTTCTGAAACTATCAGATTTATATAAAATGGCAACTTCAAAAGTTCCGCATACAAATTCATATCTAACATTGACTTGATAATTGGATATTTTTTAGCAATTGCATATTGTTCTGTTTTCGTCAAATCAGGAACCTCATGGATGAGTACATTGTAATTACGTTCAATCTTTATAAAAGCATTCTTATCATTTGTACGGCATGAAGTAATTATCTTTGCCGATGGATATTGTTTCGTATATTCATAAAGACTACATAATAAATCCAATTTTGTAGGAATGTCAGCAATAAATTCAAGTGAATCAATAAAAAATACAATAGGCTTTTCATTTAATAATTCAAGCGTTTCCTTAACATTAAATCCCCAAATTTGATTTATATCTGTTTCCTCGCAAAAGCGCTCCGCTCTTGCATAAATGATTATTTCATCTCCCTCAACGATTTTCTTACAAAGAACCGATTTACCACTACCGGCTCCTCCCTGAATAGAAAGATTTTTATAATTATCTGATTTTATCTTTGAAATTAATTTACTCCGGTCTATCTCGTATTCATTATTTATTTTAGAATCAATATTATATAATCCTACATTTTTGCTATTTTCTATGGCAACTTCAAGCTTATATGAATTATCTTTAATACTCTCTATTTCTCTTCTAAGCAAATTATATAAAGCACATTGAAACTCTAAATTATTTATCGCTTTTTGTAGAACATCATAAGTTGTAATTAAATCTCTTGCTTTTGTAAAAGAAATATTTCCAATCTTATTCTTTCCTGTATAGTCTTTTACTTTATCTACACTGGGGTTTTTTACCACAAAAAACTTTACATTTTTTAATGTATTAAATTCTTCTCGCTTTGAATCTCTGATACTTTCAAGTGTCGCCTTTATCTTAGCAGGAATATTTTCTGTGGTGCTCACTTGTATATAAATTTTCTTATCCTCTGAAATCAAATCAACACAAGGATATGTATATGTGGCAATATTTAAATTACTTAATCTCTGGTCTAAATATAGGCTTCCCACCTCAATTGCAAACAATTCAAATAACTTTGCCGCATCAAAAAGACCACCTTTATTGAGTAATTTGATTTTTTCTTCATAAGCAGAAAGATACTCTGCAATAAACTGTATTCTCTCTTCCGGGGTTCTCACACCTATTCCTCCTCACTATCTTTCATATTTATTATAGCCTAAAAAAAGACTTGTGCAAGTCATATGTGCCATATCTCCGCCTCAATCTAATTTACTCTATTAACCCATTTTCACCCATTTATGCGAAACACATTAGATTCCCCCCAGTATTTCTTACCACTTGCCACAGGTTCCTGAATCTGCCATACTAATAATATCGGTAAGGCGCCTTTTACTTATTTTTGTATACACATCGCAATTAGCAACACTCTATACTTACTTTTACGCTTTTCTCTCCTGTTAAGCTGGATAGTTCAAGGGGGCATCAAACTGACCCCCTCCCCAGTCCACAAGAATAAAAGAAATTTGCTTTGCCCACCAGAGAATATAGTATGTCCCGGTTTTTCTTTATCCTGAATTATTAGGGAAAAATCGTTGTTTCCATTCCCCATTAGAAAAAAATGTTTTATCATCTGACCGGGAGTGCAAAAACCATGGTTCTTGCTCCCCTGTCGGATATTCTCATAATCTTCTTTTCGGATAAGCTCATCTATATTTTCCTGTACCTCTTTCGTTTGTGCTTTTGAACCTTCCTCCTTCTGTCTCTTCAATATATCAAAACTGATATGCTGCACCTGGCACATTTCTTTTTCTGTCCCATCCACTTTCTCCTGTGAAGCCTCTGCAGACATTTCAGATTCTGTATGCTCACCTGAAGCAGAATCCTGACCGTCATCCAGCGTTGGCTGCCCCTCAAACAAAACAAGCGTATACAGGTTGCTGGTCTGCCCTTTATTCTTCTCCCGGAAACGGGCATCCTTTTTGATATATCCGGAGTCCAGCAATTCATGCAAGGCACGCTTTACGGTAGATACGGAAATATGCAGGTGCTCCGCCATGGTGGGAATGGCCGGAAAGCAGGTCAATTCCTTATTAGAGCGATCAATCAGATAGATCAATACCGATAATGCACGGCTTTTCAGCGTGCTTGCATATGCCTGTTTTTTCAGTTCCGCCTGTTTTGTCATCATTTCAAATTCCTCCTGCTCGAAAATCTCTTCTATAATACGGAAAGCCACACCAGTATCTTCCGTACCCGGCATGGCTCTCCTTTTGCTTTATGTTACGGTAAAGCCAACGTATTTTGGTTTCTCTTTTCTCTTTAATCTACTCTCGAAACCATCCTTCTTTCAACCTGTGATATATCTCGCAATCAAATTCTTATACTGTTTCCCATTACAGTCACTGTCCGTCAGTTCCGGCTGATACTCCGAAAACATCACTTTATGATAATCGTTCTGCAGAGCTTCTGCCAAATCGTCCTTCATCCCCTCCGCCACAAAGGGACAGAGCAAATGTGCATGGATTCCCGCAAGGGATGCCTGCAGACGGACGGTGAAACCTAACTCATAAGGCTTTGTACCGCACACCAGCAACCGGATATCCGAATTTTCCAGCAGTTCCCGCTTCTCTACAAGGTTGCTCCCCAGGTCATACACCACAAAGTTCACATCTTCCTGTGCCTCCACACTCCGGTAATGTACCCCTTCAAACTGCCAACCGTCCGCTTCTGTTTCCATCTCATATCCACGGGCCAATGCCGCCAGATGGCCGCCCGCATGAGCCTCCACATAGCACACGGACGCACTTACACGGGCCAGCCATGCGCTTAGTCCCACAGCTGCGGTGGTGGTTCCAATCCTGGGCTGGGAACCCACCACAGCCACCTTCACATTTTTACATTCAAACCGGTAATGCTCCTGCCCGCCCACTCTGGCCGGCCTTTCCTTTGCCGTATACCGTGTCATGCCCTGGTCGCTCAGACACTCTCTTATTTCCTGCTGGATCTCCCCAATCTCCGTATCACACACGATATTCCCCACACCGCTGTCAAGCAAAGCCTGAAACAGCAGGTCCGCCTGTGTTAGCCCCTCACATATTACCGTCACCCTTGCGGAGTACATGGTGAGAAATTCCTCAATGGCCTGTGCAAATTCCTCATCCGTATCTCCGAAAGCAGGGCGGTCAAGCACCACATCCGTAAAGTGGGCAAAACTGCGCATATCGTAGACCACAAACTGTTTCAACACGAAATTCCCCACCATCTTTTTGACAGGCATCTCGCTGTCCGGCTCATAAAAGCCGGTAAAGTCCAGCAGATTGGTATGCTGGGTGGATGATAAGTATAAAATCATATTCTTCTGCCTCCTGTCATCTTCCGATTGCCCAGTAAGGGCCGCCGGAACCTGCCGCCTTGTTGGATTCGTTCATGATAATGGATAAATCCCATTCCTGTTCGCTCCTGCCATAACTTGCCGGGTCTGCCACCAGGATCTTCCCCTCACTGGTCACGCCCCGCAGGACAATAAAATGCCCGCCATTGGTAAAGAGGCCTTTGCTCATAATCACTACCACCAGCTTCCCGGAAGAGAGTGCGTCCACAATCCCCTGAGCATCCAGGTTCTTCTCACAGGACAGCCCGTAGGCGGCTGACGCTGCCGGAATCAGGCTGTGGTAGGAACCGTTGCCCTCACAGCGATGTCCGTTTGCCACGGACCACTGGGCCAGCTCCACCGGGTCGTGGGCTTCCCCGGTCAGAGTGGATACCACTATCGCCATGGATGTGGGGCCGCACCCGCCCTGGCCGATGGTACTGGATGTTCCGTACATGATGTCCGCCCACCGCTCGTCCATCTGGTTGTAATACATCACTTCCATGCCGCCATCCGTGAACACCACTCCCTCATAGGACTGGCCGCTGCCACTGACATAATCCGCATCATAAATGCCGATATTCTGGTTATAGCCGTATTCCTGCTGAAAGGATTCAATGGCTGTGATCTCGCTGTCCCCCAATGCCCACTCCACAAACATGGAGATGGGACTGGTGAGCAGATGGATGATAAAGGCTATCAAAAGCAGCAGAAACAAAACCGGAGCCAGGATCGCAACAAGCAGGCGCCTCCTCGCCTGCTTATCCGCTGCCGCCTGAACTGCCAGCTGTGCCAGTATCTTTGCCGTTACCGGGTCAACCGCCATACAAACTCCTTTCTTTCCCGCTCATGTCTGAATCTTTCTTTTCCACCATTACCGCCCTCCTGCCCTGCCCATATAGAGCATTTTGTATTCCGGGATCTCAAAGCTGATATGCAGCCTCTTGGCTCCCACCATAAACAGGGCATGTCCCCGTTTCCTTGCCAGCAGCAGTTCCTGCTCCGCTTCCGTCAGATCGTAAAGGTCTGCGGTCTCTTTCAGATTCTTACCGTCCGTTCCCATCAGCACCTTATAACAGGGAATATCAAGAAGCGCCTGCCCGTACTGCTTGATACTCTCGCTCAAAAAATCCACAATGCTGTGGGAGATGATAGCCAGAGCGCCTTCATACTTTCTTGCCCGCTTCATCACATTCCTGAGATACACAAGGGACTGGGGTACTTTCTGATCGATCATCAGATACGCCTCGTCACAGATTAGAAGTACCCGTTCCTCCCGGTTCCGGCTCATCTGCTCCCAGCACCAGGTCAGGATATTGAAATACTGTGTCCGTTTGATATGGTCGCTGGTCTCCTGCAGAGCATTGGTATCCAGCACAATGATGGAGCCGCTGCCGTTATCCGCCTCTGTACCGTCCTTAATACTGCTCTTCCCGTTCCAGATAAAGCTGTCCGAACCCTCTGCGATATCGTATAAAAGCAAGGCCAGATCCGCATACACCTGGCGGTCAGTCTCTTTCTCCGCCTTTTTCTGTACCAGCTGATAAAGGTCAGAGAACACAGGGAAATCCCCTGCTCCCAAAAGGGTAATGTCCGTCTCCCAGACAATGCCGAAATTCCGGTACAGCTCAATCAGACATTTCTTTAACACCGCCCGCTGCATATCCGTGATGGACGGGATATAGAGGTTGAAAAAGATTTCCAGATTCTTCATGTGCAATGCCAGGTCATTCATCCCATACCCCTCGTCCCGGTACAGGCGGTCGGCCTCCTTCTCCTGTTCGTCATCACGGGGCGAAGGACGGACCTGCAGGGGGTTGATCATCCCTGCGGAACCGCCCACGGCGTTGATCCAGTCCCCGTTCAGATTAAAGCACAGATCCTTGTACTCGGATTCCGGGTCTACTACCAGGATTTTTGTCCCTTTCATAAACTCGGACAGGATGATATGCTTGATGGCCGTGGACTTGCCCACACCGGAATTTCCCATAATGACAAAGTTGCTGTTGGTGCGGTCTCCGCCCCGGCGCCAGGTATCCACAATCACCAAACCGCCGCTGGTATCCTGGGCAAAGTAGTATCCTTCCCCGTCATTGAACCCGCTGCTGGCAAAGGGAAAACCGCCTACAAAAGTGGAGATTGGTACAATCTTTTGCAGGATGCTCTCAATCTTGGCATTGGTGGGAAAAGACGGGGAGATGTGGCGAAAGCTCTCTTTCTGCAGGTTGGGGATCACCCGCATCTTGCACTTCATGACGCTCACCATGCTCTCCGCGCGGCGGCACACCTTTTTGAAAATCTTTTCATCCTTGGCGATAGGCATGACGGACACGCTCATCAGCCCCACGGTCTCGCCCTCCCGGTCAATCTGCATGATGATCTTTTCCCCGTCATCGGCGGCCTTTTCCGCCCGCTGTCTGGATAAGGGGTCTTTGGCACCGTCCGCCAGTCCCCTCTGCTGTACCACGCTCCGGGAGATGGCATTGATCAGCGTGGCATTATCCACCGGCCTCCATCCAATGGAAACGATGGTGGACGGGATGTTGGTGATACGGGAGAGCCATTCCACCTCTACTTTCTGGGGATAGCGGATAAGCCCGTACACCTTCCCCATATTTTCCCCCAGGTCAAGGCTGTTCTTGGAAAAGCCCAGCCCCACCGGGGTGATGACGTTCAGCAGGGCATTGTTCCTGTTTTCCTGCTCCTGCGCATTTTCTCGTTTCAGCATAAAGTTCCTCCTGCTCTATATTCGTGAATACATTTCCTTGACGTTTTCTGCCTTGGCTTTAATATTCTAAAGTTGGGATGGTTGCGGAAAATTCCGTATCTTCCAGATGGGTGTAGGACGGATTGTGGACCAGGTTCAAAAGCCGCACAATCTCCTTCTCCCCCAGTACGTCACAGGGAATGCCGCATCCGGAAAACTTCTCCGAAAACAACGCCGCCCGTTTTAGCAGTTCTTTCTCTGCTCCTTCCTCCGCCCTCTCCCAGAGGGAAACATAAAACTGCCGTTCCACAATCTCCCCGGACAGGGCAAAACCGGACATCTGTAAAATCTCCTGCCGGAGCAGCTCCTTCCGCCTGTCATCCGCCTCCTTCAGCATAGACTGCATATCCGTGATGACCGGAGAAATATCCACCGGCCGGCTCACCGCCAAAAATTTAAAGGGATACTGGATATCCGACAGTTCCGCTGTCAGCTGGCGGATCAGGCTGTTCTTCTCCGCCTTGCTGTACAAGTCAATGCTGATAGAGTGGATTCGCACAAAAGTAAGGATCAGCCCGTCCGTGGTGTAAAGGAATTTGTCCTGAATGTCCCTGACATTGATGAACTCCTGGGCTGTCTGTATGGCAAGGCTCTCCCCGCCGCCTTTGTTTTTGGGTTTGCTGTGTTTCAGTACAATCAGCAAAAGGCCGCCTCCCAAAAGGGTGACGGCCAGCATGATGATTGGAAAAATAAGTCCTTCCATATTCGCTCCTGTCTGTCTGCTTTCCCAGA
Organism: uncultured Hungatella sp.; assembly: GCA_910585645.1. GTDB lineage: Bacteria > Bacillota > Clostridia > Lachnospirales > Lachnospiraceae > UBA3402. The sequence goes on from CAJUFP010000021.1 coordinate 33,437, forward strand.
CATCTATAGTAGTTTGGAAGAATGCCCGCACTTGGTATTCTTCTCACACTGTTATCGTTCCATTTCCTCCTGCCCACTCTCCGGTTCCTCCCGTTCCAGCATCTCCCTGTATCTGCGGCGCTGTTCTTCCGCCTGCGGGGATTCCAGATATTCAGAAAGCCGCATACTGGCACGGGCATCCTCCAGTTTTTCTGCAAGACCGGTGCTGTTATGGTAGACGGCCAGAAGCTCGTTAAACTCTGTGATACCGTGCTTTTCCCCATACTCCAGCAGCCGTTTGACATTCTCCACTCCTTTATCAAGGTCTATGGAATAACTGCCCATAGTGTGATACCAGGGGCAGTTGGGATTGTACTCCAAAATGCACTGGTTTTCCTCCACATCAAGGGTGATCCACATTTCCAGTTGCTTTCCTTTGGCATAGGCACCTTCATAAGCGCCCACTTCTCCCGGCTCAATCCCCGCAAAAAACATATCCCCGTCTGGCAGACGTTCCTCCTGATAGCCGCCTTCATAATCCAGATGCTCAAAGATATGTGCAAGACTCTGATTTTCTGGCAGCTGCTTTTGGATCTCCATGGCCTGCCACAGCCGCAGAAGGGGCGACAGGGAGTTTGCCCCGTAATGGGCATAAAAGTAAGTTTCTTTCCCGTCCTCTTTCAGACAGTAAACTGCCCGGTTTCCCATACGCACCTCCGCTATTTTATTGGCCGGATATGCCAGTCATCATATAAGGAACCTCTGACCGTCAGCGTATCCGTCAGGTTGATCTGCAGCATCCCCGCCGGGGTCCAGGCATCCAGCACTTCCACATAGGTTGTATACCGCCCGTTTGGATACCAGACCGGCGAAAAATGCACCGGGCGGCCGTAAGTACTGTAAGGGTTCACCTGAAATTCAAAGGTACTGGAATAGCCGGTATTCTTCCGTTTGAGGAGCCGCCAGTATTCCCCGTAATCAAATTCCGGGAAGTAGGCCACCACGTTCTGCGCCCCGGTGATATGCCCGCTGGGAGCGGAGGAACTGACACGGGCGGAAACATCGGCATTCAGCCCATACCCGCTCTTCATGGTCTTTCCCGATGCGGTGGGATTTTTGGCATCCGGCTTTGTGGAAAAGGATGCGCTTAAGGATGCGGAATAGGATTCCCACTCATATTCCCACCATCCATGGTCGCACCAATATCCGTCATCCTCCCCTCTGCTGTGCCATACCCAGTGCGCGTGCCACCAGCAGTCCCACTCGCCCCAGGTAAGATAGGTCACATTCTGCTTATTGGGCACTGCCGGAATGGAAAACCCCTCGTTCCGGTCGTCCGCCTGCGGGTCAGGGGGAGGGTTGTCGTCCAGATCCACAATCTTCGCCCGGATCTGTCCGATGCTGGTACTGCAGTTGCTGGAAATGCTGATTGTCACTTCCCCCGGCTCGGTCGGTGTGTGCCATTTCACCCAGGCAAGCTGGGAACCGTTCTCCGGGATATAAATGTTGTTGTGGGAATATGTCCTCCCGCCCACCGTAAATCTGGCCCAGGCAGGGTTATCCGGGGTTTTCTTTCCTCCCGTGGTCAGCCGGACCGCCAGGATCACATCCGTATCCACCCGGTATACCTGGTCATAGTCTATCACGGTCTCCGGCACCCCCTTATAGCTGATGATGCCGATCCCCAGGATGGAGACCATCTCCTGGGCCGTCCGTGCGCTCCCCGTGGGACCCGTCCATGCAGAAAACCCCAGGTCGCTCCGTTCCAGGAACAGGGCAAGGGCATGATTCTTCATTACCACGGTGGGAAAATGATAACTTAAGTCCCCGCCCGTCATCTGACAGTAAAGCCCCGCTTCCGTGGTGGTCATGGCAAAATATAAATGCTGGTACACCAGATAGATAATGGGTTCAATGACCAGCTTATACTTCCCCTGCTCGATATCCTCAAAGGGAATCCCGGTGTCATTCGCCACCATCACCGCTGCCGCCTCAGAGCAGAAATACTGCCGGATAGCCGGGATGCTGGCTTTCCTGCTGTTGCCGGAGATGATCTGGGGGATGGGAGCCGCCGGTTTCCGGCACACATAACCGCCCACCTGCGGGGACAGCCCCGCCCCGTTCTTATAGTCCACCTTGCTCACCTTCCCGAAATGGCAGATAGTCGGGGATAATGCCCCCACATCCACGTTGGTATAATCCACCGGGACGCTCACCCCCTGCCCGCTCTGGGCATCCACCACCGTGACCCGCACCCCGTCATAGCCGATATCCGGCCAGTAGTAGCCGTCCTTGCCATGGTTCAGGCTGCCGCCTCCGCCGTCCACGTTGCCGCTGCCTGCGGCATGGGCCGGGACCACAGAGGTCAGGCACATCATAAAAAGCAGCATGAGCGCTGCCATTCTTTTTATCTGTTTCATCCATCCTCTCATTCTGCCGCTGTAAGCGGCGTTTCCGTCTGCAAAGAGTCTCTTCCTGCACATACAAAAAGGGCATGAACCTTTTTGAGATCCATGCCTTTCCGTATTTTTTATATTCTGACAGTCATTTTGAAATGCCGCAGGCTCCCCCTACTGCATTGTCCCGATCTGCTTGTTCCAGTCCCCGTCCGTGTGGGAAGTCCCCTGCTCGTTGGGGCCGGAGCTTTCTATGTAGCCGAACCCCGGCACATAGACCGCCCCTGCCGGATTGGTGTCCCCTCCCTGAGGCTGCTCCTCCTGGGGCTGTGTATGCTCCGGCTGGCAGTTACCGTCCCCATCCGGGTTCTCCACCGCTGCGGTGCTTTCTGTTTCGGCAGGCGGTGCCGTAGGCGGCATGGCGTCTTTCGGAGACTGGGGTTTTCCGTCCGTGCGGGCCGGCTGTGTTTCTGCCGAAACCGTGGCGGTTTCTTCCCCGCTGTTTTCCTCTGTGGAAGGTTCTTCTGTCTCCGGCTGGGTTTCGGTCTGCCCTGTTTCTGCTCCCGGCTCCCTTTCCTGCCCTGACTCCGATTCTGTTTCTCTTTCCTGCTCCACGGTTCTGGTGGTGTCAATCTCCGGGACTGTCACCGTTGTTTCCGTTTCCGGCACTTCCGGCTCCACCAAAGGCAGCTCTGCCTTTCCCATTGTCCCCACATACCAGACAAGGCCGGCAGCCAGGCACACGGCCAGAACCGACAGGATGATGATGGTAACACGCTTCTTATTTTTATAATTTTTGTTCATAAATGGACCTCACTTTCATTTTCTGTGTTGGAATGAACGGTTCGGCCCTATTTACCCAAATCTTCTACCCGATTCCATTATAAGCGGGTTCTCTCTGCGCGTCCAGGCTTTTTTCGGAATCCTCGGAATTTCCTTGAAATTTCCTTAGAATCCCCTTAGAATTTGGGCATATAGGCCGCTTTTGTCCTAAGTTCCATAGTCACGGGCGGAACTACTCCCCAGCCGAAGGACATAGGTATTTCAATGGTGATTCGTGCATCCGTCTCAAAGTTCCTGGAAGCGCTCCCCGGAGCCAGTCCGGTATTGATAATCTCCACCCGCAGGCCAGAGAGCCGGTATTCGTAACCGCCATCCTGCTCTTTTATATGGTAATTGCCGTCCCTCTCTGTCCCCAGCAGGCTGTCCAGGCGGTAATACACATCGTCATAGTCCAGATCCTCCACCCACTGCTCCCCGGACAGCCGGTAGCCGCCGGAATATCCCTCCCGCAGCCCCCGGTAAGTTTCATCATAGTTGGTGGTCGCCACACTGATGACCGCCTGCTGGAGTCCGTCCCGCACTCCCTGGGCAATGATCATCAGGCGGAAAAACTCCGACATGGCGCAGATCAAGAACAGAAGCCCCAGGATAAGAGCGATGATGGTCGGGGTGGAATTTCCGCTTTTATCCCCCGCAAGTGCTTTGCCACGGAAAAATATAGCCTTGCGCCGTAATCCCTTTTTCCTTCCACCCTCTTCCTTTCTCTCATGGAAAGATTTCGTTGATTGATTTTTGTTCAAGCTCCATCACCCCCATCACTTATAATAGACTTCCGATTTGCCGGATGCTTTCGCCCGTATCTGGACAGGGAAAGAACCTAAGAAAAAGAATCCGATATCTACGGTGTCCGTCAAAGTCACGGAAATATCGCCGTTCAGCTGCACCCGGTTCCCGCTGAAATAGTCACAGTCCCACTCAATCTGCGGGTTCAGGCCGGTCTGCTGGCGCATGGTGCTGATGCGGGATGCTACATTGGTTCCCCCTGCAATCTCCGCCTCCCGGACAATCTCTGCCGCAAAGAGGTCAAGCTGCTGTTTGGTGGTAAAGACAGGGAAGAAACTTACTGCCAGTGCCACCACCAGCATCAGGCACAGGATGCCGATAGCAACATCAATATACCCCTCTCCCCGTTTTGATTTCAAAATTCGTTTAAGCACAGTTTCACCTCCTTAGAAAATCCCCGACATGGTGCCAAGGATCTGATATCCCATCACTCCCATGTACAGCAGGAGCATACAGCCCAACAACAGAAAAGAGTACCTCCGTATCTTCGGTGGCCGCTCCATTGCCAGCTTTTTCAGCCGCTGCAGTTCCAGCTGCTTCATGTCATGGCTGAGCATCCGGAAAAACGCCACGCCGTCATCGCCGCGCAGGACACCGATCAGTCCCCGGACCACATCGGAAAGCATGGCGCTGGATACTCTCGCTTCAAACCTGGTCAATGCCCCCTCAAAGTTCCCGGTACGCATGTCCGCCACCGTGATGGCAAGTTCATTCTTCAAAGCTGCCCCTGCGTTCTTCTGGTAGGTCTCCAGCATGGAAAGCACATCCCGGCTGGCCTGCAGTTCCTGGGTCAGTGTTGCCACAAACCGGGGCAGTTCGTACTCGATCTCCTCCTTCCTGACCGTGATCTTCTTTTCCGCCTTATTGATCTCGGAAAAGTAAATCCCGATACCGGCGATAACAAAAGCAGGGGAGATAATGGGAGCGATAAACAGGCAGGGGATGACACCCAAAAGCACCAGACCGGCCTTCACCATGGCAAGGGAAACATACTGCTCCGCCGTCAAGGGGATCTCTGCCGATCTCAGCGTGGCGGTCAGCTTCCTCCTCTTGTAATCATCCATGGGCAGCACCTTTGCCAGCTTGGATGCCAGTTCCATCAATACAGCATCAGAATCTTTCGCCTGTTTTTTGTTCTTCTTCACGGTATTCAAGACCGCCTTTGTCGCCCGGTAGGTGGGTACATGGAACACTGCCGCCAGAACCAGGTACAGCCCCATGGCAAAAAACAGGGCAAAGAAAAGTAAGATCAGATTGTGCATCCCTTCACCCCCTACCGTTTGTACTCAATAGGCCGTGTATGCCTTGCCACCGCCGCCACGGAAACGAAAATCACCCCGCCGCAGACTGCCAGCAGGATCTTCCCAAACTCCGTAAACATCAGTGTGTGATACCACTCCTGATTGAGAAAATACATCAGCGGGATACTTCCCAAAAGAAGCACCACCATGGTGATGTACTCCTTTACCGGCTCCATCAGCAGCAGATCCAGCTCCGCAGACACCACACGCATGTCGGACAGTTTCGCCACGATGGGCGGCAGGGTGGACTTTAAGTTGTAATCGTCCTGGCAGGCGATCACGGCATCCACCCATTCATGGAACACCCCGTTGTCAATCCCCGGCTTCATCTGCTCCAGCGCCTCCTTCAAGTTGGAATTGATGAGTTTGGCCTGTAAAAGAAAGTTTCGGAACACCTCCGCCACCGGCGGGTTTAGGTAGGGCTGGTTCTCCTCTATGGCACGGATAATGGTATTCTTTCCCCGCAGATAGCTGGTGGTGATAATGGAAAGGGCTGTTTCCAGTTCCGTGTTGATCTGTTTTTTATGCCGCCCCGCCGTAAACTTCACATAGTAAAAGGGAAGCAGGGCAAGGCCGGCCGCCAGCACCGGGACCATGTAGGTATTCTTCATGGTGAGCGCCATAAGGACGCCCACCACGAACAGGAGCATTGACAGGACGCAGAGCATGGAGAACATGCCGCTTTTTCCTGTCACCCGCAGGACTTCCTTTGTTTCCAGAAATAAGAGTTTCAGTCCTCTGGGCTGCCTGCTCTTCCGGCTCTGTTCAATCCGGCTTTTCAGGGACTGTTTTTCCGGCTTTATAAATGCCGCCAGCCCTTCCAGAAAAGAAAAAGGCGATAACCGGAGTATGAGAAAGCACCCCGTCACCGCCAGTAAAAACGCTATCGTTACCAGTGTTGTCAATCGTTGGTTCCCTCCTTTTCGCTTTCATAAATGTTGTATCATGGTTTCTTCCGCTTTCTGGATTCTCCCGACTACCTCGCCAGATCCTCCAGTTCCTCCGCAAACTCCTCATACCCCTTATAAATAGTTACCGTGTCGGAGACCTCCTGCAGCTTATCCACCATATCCCGATGGCTCTCCGGCAGAACCTCCCCCGCAATCTCTTTCAGCACATCCTCCAGGTAGCCCAGGAAGCCCCAGCAGCTGTCGGTTTCTTCTCCGTTCTCATACAGGCGGTATCCGTAGCACTGGCCGGACACGTAATAATCATAATCCTGCACTTCCGATAACAGCCTCTGTCTGGCTTTTTCCACGTTCTCCGCCGACACGCTGCCATACTCCGCCCGAATTTCCGAAGCTGTGGCATAGATCCATCCCACCTGCCCGGAATCCCATTCTGCGTGCTGCGCCTTCCCTGTGAAGGAATCCGCTGACATCCGCAGACCGGAGTGGTCATACAGGTTCAAAGGCAGTATCACATTTTCCGCGCTGGCAATCTTCAGCAGGTCGCTGTCTGACATAGCTTCAATCAGACAGTCCGCCACATCCCTGGTATTGTCCTCCAGCCGGCCTTCCACAAAATCCTCCTGATACCACTTCTTAAAATAGCCATTATAGCTTTCTATGGACCAGCCGTGGGCTGACTTATCATAAAAAAGACGGATGGTATCCGATTTTCCGAAACGGGCGTGCCGGATAATGGCATATTCCGATGCTGTCCTTTTCACAAGGTTCATCAAAAAATCATTTGGATCTGCAAAACGGTTCTCATCCCCCAGGTTATACCGCCTGTGCCAGCAGATCATGTGACCGAAATTATCATAGTCCTCACGGGGGTTCAATGGCTCATCATCATACATGACCTGTAATAAATAAGGCTGTTTCAGGGCAACAAGGCTCAATCCCATCACCTCCTGTCATCTAGATGCCGAAGAGCTGCTGCTGTGTCTTAAAGGACATCCCGTTTTCCCGCAGCCGTTTCAGAAGCCCCTCGGAGGGCGGCTCCACCTTTTCATAGTGTCCGATGATCTTCGCTTTTCCCCCCACAATCCGGTTGTCCGTGATATTGAACCGGTACAGGGTACGCATCCTCTGCCTGCTCTCACCGGACCGGGTGCTGTCCGGCAGGTACTCGCACTCGGAAATCTCCATGGGCCTGCGGCTGTTGTCCTCCAGCTTTTTCGCAAAGGCCACAATGGGGAAGGCTTTGGTGGCAAGCCCCATCAGGGTGGAATCGTCCATGTCATAGGACTGCTTGCACAGCGTCACCATCCGGTAATAGGTATCCGCGCAGGAATTGGCATGGATGGTGGTGATGACGGAATGGCCGGTGTTGGCCGCATTGATTGCCTGCATACTCTCGGCCCCCTTCATCTCCGCCACCGCCACACAGTCCGGATTGATGGTCAGGGTGGTCTCCAACAGTTTCACAAGAGTAATGTTCTGCTTGGGGTCATCGGAGAACCGGGTCACAAGATGAACCACGTTGTTCAGCACGTTCCCCGCTTCATCCTCTTCTGTCAAGTCAAACTCCCGACAGCCCTGCTCCAGCGTGACGATACGCTTGTTGTAAGGAACCTGCCCCAGAATCCAACTCATAAGGGTGGTCTTTCCGCTGGACGTGGCACCGGTGATGCACATGGATACCCCGTGGCAGTAGCAGGCGGCCAGCAGGTCCAGCATCTCCGCCGTTGCCGTCCCATAGTCCATAAACTGCTGTTTTGTCAGCTTCCGGGGATTGACGATACGGATGGATGCGGACAGCCCCTTGTCCCGGTCGATTACCCCGTCCCCCATGACGGTGATACGGATCTTGTTGGAGAGATGACCCACCACAATGGTCTGGGCGCTGTCAAAGATCATGCCGGATTTATGGAGCATCCGCCTTATCACGTCAATGGCGTGCTGGGGCGAATTGAAATGCTCCTTGCAAGGCAGGATTTCCCCGTTGGAATAGGTGACTTTTACATCCTTCCACTGGTTGATGTTGATCTCCTCCACATCGTCACGGTAGAGGTATTTTGTCAGGAAGGAAAACCCGGTCATCTCTCCGTAGATCAGTTCGCATAATTCCTCCTGCTCCGTGTCCTCCACTCCCAGATGGTTGTTTTCCAGATATTTCTGGATATAGGACTTTACAAGCTCCCGGCTCTCATCCGGGTCGTCTTTCAGGGTGGAGGCATAGTTTTTTGTGATATGCTCCTGCACTTCCTTCAAGACTTCCGGAAACGGACGCAGGCGGATCTCTCCGCCCAGCATCCCCGCATAGCCGTGAATATCAAATGTTTCCTGCAATCAGGTTCCCCCTTTCATTTGAGTTTAATTTCATAATGGCGCTCACCATTAAATGTTTCAGACAGACTGAGGCCGGTTCCCGAATATCTGAACCCGTCATATCTCCCGCATCAAAATTCACCCCGGTTCTTTGCAAACGGCACTTTAAAACCGCCTTTTCTGCTCTTCTCCCTGTGCTTTTCTTTTCCCGCCGTGGGTGCCGCCTCCGGCCTGTCCGGTACGGCTCTTTTCACATCCGCCATCCTCTTTCCCGTCTGGCGGGCCGGCGCAACCTGAAAGTCAAACACATCCAGCAGGATGCGGTTGATCTCCGCCTGATATATGGTGCTTTCCTGGGAGAACATCGGCTCAAACAGCGCCATCTCATTGTCCTGCTGTTCCAGCTCCGCTATGTAGGGCAGCATGTAGTCCACTCCCCCGTACTGGCCGGAAACGGATTCCCAGTCCTGTCCCACTTTCAGGTTCCCCATTGCCGTCACCTGCCTGTCCTTCCGGTAACGGCTGTCTGCCAGCATGGGGGAATGGGTCTGGAACCAGGAAATTCCTTTTAAGTTGGCCGTCCCCATCTTCAACACCCTGTCCGCCGTCTCAATGGCCACAAAGGTTGCCGGGTCTGCTTCAAAGATGGTGGTGCCATCTATGATGATATAATCTGCCAGATACCGTAGGGACACAAACAGTTCCAGCGCCTTGTCCCGTGTTACCTTGGGATAGTTCATCAGGCTTTCCCCGGTCTTATACCCCAGCAGACTGATGTATTCGCTTCCCGGCGCCGGGACGCAGGCATTCAGGACGTTGCCCTGTGTCAGCCCCGGCGCTGTCAAAAGGACCCCCAGGGAAGTATCATGCACTGTCCCTGCCGGGAGCAGCGCAGGGATTACAGGCGTGAACGGATCGCACAGAACCAGGATCACGTTTTTTCTCCTGGCGGCAAGGGTTCGGGCCAGTTTCACGGCGGTAGTAGTTTTTCCGCTCCCCGGACTCCCCATAATGGTCAGCATTTTGTCCTGTTCCATATGCTCCTGCCTCCTTATTCCTGATTTCCCGCATCATTAGCCTTGTCACTTCCGGTCTCTTCTGACTGTCCTGCCTTTTCTGATCCTGCTTCGGCCGGTTCCTTTTCCCCATCTTCGGAAGTGCCTTTCTCACTGCTTCCCCCTTCAGCACTTTCACCATCCGCAGGATTTTCTCCCTCTGTGCCTTCTTCTCCTTCCGTTTCCTCCGACTCTTCCGCATACAGTTCCTCCAATACTCTGGCCTGTTCTTCCAGGAACTTCCCTGCGTTCTCACGGTATCCACGGTACACAAGGGCCGCATGGATGCTTCCCTCCTGTTCCAGTTCTGCAAGGAGCCTTGCCTGCTCCGGGGTCACAAGGACGGTGATAGTGGATGCCAGCCCCGTATCGTCCTCTTCCTCCTGCATGTCGCTGTCCGTCCCGTCACTTAAGGTCGTGGCGATAATCTCCACATACTGCAGTTCTGCCGGAATAAGTGTTTCCCGCAGATCTCCCACGTCACTGGCGATCAGGGAAACAATATCTCCCCGTTCCAGCTTGCCGGACAGTCCGGCCGCAAAGCTCTTAATTGTAATAGACATGGCGCGGTTCGTCCCGTCCAGACCGGTAAGATATTCATTTTTCAGCTGGGGTGTGTCTGACAGCTTGCTGGCAAGGATATAGTCCCCTTTGTAAAGGTCAGTGTTGGCATATTTTCCCACCACATCCTCCGTCCGGTACACTACGTTAGAAGGCAGGTTATAACCGCCCACCTCCACGCTCGTCACCATCTTAGCCGTGATCTGGTCTCCCTCCTTAATTTCTGCGTTTACCCGGACAATCTCCACCGTGGAAGTCAGGGCATCATTGAACATGGGCGTCAGCCCGAAGCAGATGGCAAGTGCTACAATAATACAGACCAGCCCCACCACGATCCGGTTCTTCAAAAGATTTTTCATTTTGTTTTATCCTCCAATCAAATTTAATGCGCTCCTGAAACTGTCAGCATATATTGACAGAATCAAAAGCGTTATGGATTCTCTTTTCTATTCCAGTTTTCGCTTCTTACATCAGAAATTCCATTCGGAATTTTTCTATGAAACGGGCAGCAATACCACAAAACAGCCAAATGCCAGAAAAGGTGCCAGCGGAAGGCTGCTCTTCCCCTGCCGCATGGATGCGTTCCACAAAAGCGCCATCAAAAGCCCCCAGAACATCATCCAGAAACCACCCGACACCCCCAGGGCAAAGCCGCTGGCTGCCATCAGCTTCACATCCCCGCCTCCTATTTTTCCGGTTTTCAGAGCCGCAATCAGAAAAGGCAGGGGAACCAGCAGAAAGCCCAACAGCGCAGGAATCGGTTGAAATCCAATCAGTCCCGCCATGGCGATCAGCAGATGGAACGCATCCGGTATCTCATGGGTGGCAATATCCGCCGCCCCTGCCAGTATCAGAACATAGCACAGCAGGACACAGCGCAATGCAGCCGGAGTCAATCCGCGGATTCCTATGAACACAGCTGTCACCGCCATGCTGATCCCCGCCGTCATATGCAGTTCTTCCGTTTCTTTCATATACCGGCGCATTGCCATATCACACAGCAGTCCGGCAAACAGGGAAAACATCGTCCAGGTAAGAAATAGGTTCCATGTATCAGCGTTCCAGTCCATCTTCCTCCCTTCCGCCCCCATACCCTGCCAGATCCTCCCGTCCTCCGGCTACCATCTCCCGCTCTTCCTTTTCTGCCTCTTTCTCAATCTCCTGTTCCATGGCAAAAAACTCCTGCGCCTTCCGTATCTCTTCTGCAGATGCCGGTTCCTCCTGTATCCAGACTCCATAAATATGCCTTCGGGTATCCGTCAGAAATCCGTTCAGCGCTTCCACCACTCCGTTTATCAGCAGCAAATTCTGCTCCTGCAGGCTGCCATAAAATGCTTCCAGCGGCCGGTCATAAAACAGCATGGTCTCCACATCTGTAGGGCTTCCGGCCAGGAATCCTTCCAGGTTCCGGTATATCATGTCCATGGCCGCAATCCGCCTTGCTTCTTTCAACAGGTTTTCATCAGAGAGATCAGCGTTCCGCAGTAACTTCCCGTATTCCTCCTCCGCCCGCTCCATCAGCACATCCATCCGTTCCTGAAAATCCATCCTGCACCTCCTTCCTCTTCAGCTGTTCGATGGCATCCCGGATATCCATGCCGTCAATCTCATCACCCACGCAGACCCAGCCGGGATGCACCTCCCTGGCAAACAGCTCCGCCCTTGGCAAATCCCCTACCAATTCCACAATCCTCTCACGGACAATATCTGGTTTCTTGCTGTGGCCTTCTAAGGGAGTGTCTATCACGGAAAATACTTTGTTGGATATTCTTTTCGGATGTCCCTTTACTGCCAACAAACAGATTTCCGGATTAGAGCGTGTCCAGTTTCCCAACCCGAAAAACCATTTAGCGGTCTGCTTTTTACACCGTTTGACCCAGCAGAATCCTAAAGTCTTATACTCAAACCCCCATCGCCGGATTGTTTCCATCCCTTCCGGAAGGCAGGGGAATGTCACCCACAAAAAAAGAATGCAGTTCTTTTCCGCTATGCCCCCTACATCCAGACTCCATATTTCTTCTTTTGTCAAAGATTTATAATGGTTTGCGGCAGCCCCCTGCATGGTTTTCTGATGGTAGTCCCACGGCGGGTCGATATATAGCACGTTAAACTTCATCCGCCACCCCGCTTTCCGCCAGCTTCAAACCAATTTCATATACCACGTTGACAGTTACGGCATTCCCGGCCTGTTTATAAAGCTGGGCGTCACTGATCCCCGCCGCCTTCGCCCGGTCGAACAGGAAATCATCGAATGCCTGCAGCCGCCAGCACTCCCTTGGGGTCAGCCTGCGGATACGGCAGCACAGCAGGACGCCCATGCTCCCGCCGGTCAGCAGGGACTGAGCGCACTGCTTCCCCACCCGCCCCCGGCTGACGGTGCTGTTGGGATAGGAGAGATTGATGCCGTCTCCATGCACCGCTTTGGTATATCCTTCTTTTTTCGCCTCCCGGATGGCAAGCCCCTCTTCCATACAGCATAAAAGGATGCCATGCCGGTCCTGGCAGGTCAGGGTGAAGCTGGGTTCCCCCGGCTCCTTGAACCGCCGCCCGTTCTGCCGTTTATCCATGCGGTCGGGAGTGATCACCGCCCGCACACATTCCGGATGTCCCTTACAGATGAAAATGCCGGAAGTCTCCCCCTTGTGGTTGGTGATCCCGGCATACTGTTTTGCCATGACGCTACGGGAAAGTTCCGTAAACTTCGGCTCCCTGCTTAGGTCAATGAAGGATGCACAGGGCGGCATTTTCACAGAGGCTTCATTTTCCCCTCGTGCATGGTTCTGCCCTCTGATATCACTGACCGAGACTGCTTCTTCCTGCTCCTCGGCACCGCTGGCTGCAGATATACCGTCCTGCCCCGGCTCCCCGGTAATGCCCTCATTTGGATTCACCGGCATGGCATACAATCCTGTCCTCCCGGCAAATCCCCCGCCGTTTGCCGTCAGGGTGATGGATGTCCCCGTTGAGGCATAGACCCTGTTTCCCTGTTTTCCGTCCAGGAATCTTTTAACAGGCGCCGGGTTTGCTCCGCTGAGAGAAAATATTTTTCCTCCACCTCTTCCTCTAAGATATCCAACAAGGTACACTCTTTCCCTGTGCTGGGGGACGCCGTGGTCTTTGGAATTGACAACACACCATTCACAGTCATACCCTGCCTCCCATAACTCAAAGAGAACGGTGGTAAAATCCCCGCCTCTCTCGTTAGACACAAGATGTTTAACATTCTCAATGATAAGGTATCGGGGCTTATCTTCGGGAGCCGTGCCTTTGAGGAGACCAGTGACCGCAAAAAAGAGTCCACTTCGCTCCCCATGGAGCCCTGCCATTCGGCCGCTGATACTAATGTTGGTACAAGGAAATCCGAAAGTCCAGATCTCAGCTTTTGGAACCTCTCCTGCTGTGAGTTGCTTAATGTCCTTTGCGTACCACTCTCCTTTACATTTCTCTCTGCATCCTGTCCCATCACAGTCCTCCCTCACCTCCTGCCTGCACATCCTGCAGCTGTTTGCGTCCGGGCCGCCTGCCTCATAAGGACAGGTTTCCAGCCCGTACATTGCCATGTAGCTTTTATTTGCGTATTTATCAATTTCGACATGCCCCACACAGACATGCCCGCTTCTTTCGAGACCTCTTCGGAATCCTCCGATCCCGGCGAAAAGGTCAAGAAACGTCAATTATATGCCCTCCTGTTTCTGCTTATTTTTACTTCATTACTGCCATTCGTCCAGCATCCGATAGGGATAGATCTGCTGGCTGCGGCCAAACCGCACCATGTTCCCGATCTGGTCTACCACGCTCTGGTTGTTCTGGTCTTTGGTACACATCATCACGCTGCCAAAGATTCCGGTCAGGACCGCAACAACGGTCAATGCCACGTTTCCGGACAACAGCCACAAAAGGGCTGCCACCGCCCCGCCCAGCAGGGAACCCACAGCGCTCTGCAGGAGTTCCCGTCTCCCAAAACCGTTGAAAAGTTCATTCTGTGCCTTTACCCCCGTGGGGATATACAGGCTGATCTCCTGCTCCATCTTCCGCTTTCCTCCTATGCCCCGTAGTAGAAAAATACAATCTCCTTGATCTGCCAGACGGATTCCGCAAGCACATAGAACAGCACCGTATTCTTTGCCCGCTTCCGGTACTGCACCTGCTCTTCCTCCGCACCCTCCAGTCGCACCATGCAGTAGATAAACCGGAATACCGCACCAACCCGGATAAGGGAGATGACAGCCATGGAGATATCGTTTATCGTCACCATACCGCCACCGCCTTACTTTATGAGATTTTTTGCCATACCCACCAGACGCACGGAATGGTAGACATTGTTCACCACACCGCTGCCACCGCCGGCCGGCACCATAAACTCACTTAAAAACCGGGGTGTCTTGATGGCAAGCACGATGCAGGCAATCCCCCAGAACACGCTCATGTTCATCATCATGCCCACCCCCAGTTTGCAGAGGGCGATCTGTACCACCACGGAAAAGGCGGACTGGAAGAACTTCATCATGTAGCTTTTAAACACTCCCTTGTCATTATCCAGCAGCCCCACACAGGCCACTGGTACACCGATCCGCAAAATCATAATCTCCAGCCCCCGCATCAGGAACTGGAAATACAGCATGAAATAGCTGATGACAAACACAAGCCCAAAGATGGCCGTCACAATCCCTGCCGAGGACAGCCCGTCCACCCATGCCATCCAGTCATAGTCCGTAGATGCCCCGATTGCCGCCAGCAGTTCATCCGTCAGGCTTGTGGTGATGTCGGCCATCCACTCGTACAGTACCGGAAAGCACACAGCAACCGCAACTGCTTGGATAAAACGGGTAACAAGGTACACTGGCTCGCTGTCCGGATCTCCGTCTGTCCACATCACATAGCACTCAAATCCCTTTTTCAGAAATTTCAGGATGATCAGCGACACCCCGAAACCCAGCAGGATTTCAAACAGCACGTCCACCATGCTGCCGCCTCCCGCCCCGATCATATACTGGTCTGCGTGGAGCGTCATGGGAACCAGGTCAGAGAGCATCTCGTCAATGAAGGCTACTGCGCCGTTCAATATGGCCACAATCAGCAGCACAAGGATTACTTCCAATCCATCACCTCCCACACCTGGCAGGATGGTTCCCGCCAGGCATCTTATTTTTGTGCCTGCTCACTGGCCGCTCTGTCCGGGCTGTGCTGTGTCCTCCGGCTGAACGGTTCCCTCCGGCAGCCCGCCTTCCTTCGGATTCTCCGCCTTCCTGCCATCCTCCTGCAAAACTCCCGTTTCCGGCACCACTCCTGTATCTTCCTGCGGTGCTTCTTTTGTCTGCCCGCCGTTTTCCGGTGCTATGCCATGTCTGCCCTGTCCTGTAGCAGAAGCGGGAACTTCTCTCGTCTGCTCCGTTTTTTCTGCCATTTCGGGATTGTCCCCATAGGCCGGGTCGTCATCCTCCGGCCTCGCATATGCCTCCAACACGCTGTCCTTAATCTGCTTGTACAGCTCCGAAGTGATGGGGAAACAGATATCCCGGTACTCCCCTGCATGGATCTCCCGGCTGGGCATAAATACGGCCAGCCCTTTCTGGCAGTCTGCCACGCGCACCCCTGTCACCAGGAACTTCCCGTCCAGGCAGATGGTGGCAACGGCTTTCAGCCTGCCCTTGTCCTCATACCGGGCAACAATCTTGCTCTTAACTTTCATCAAAGCCTCCTTTTTCGTTGAAAATAGCCGCTCCCGCCCCAAAGGGCAGGAACGGCAGCCATTGTCAGCCTTATCCCTGATAATAGAACAGGCTGGTGATCTTTTGATTCCGGATTTGTATTGTTTTTTTGATAATTTACCTACATAATTAAAAAATCTCCTGTTAAGTAGTGCCAATACTGCATCCAATAAATTGTTTTGTTCATTACAATTCCTTTCTCATTTTTATTATTGTTATATATAAAAAACACGATTGAATTTTTATGCTCAACCGTGTTTTTACATCCAAGACTATCTGATATCATCAATAGATTTCCATCTAATGCAATTCTTTGGTATTTCTTTTTGATCATTAAGCAATGCATCTAACAGATTTTTAACCTTTTCTTTAAACGCAACATCTGTTTTCAATTTTTTTAAAGTATAGTATGGTTTATCCTTGCTCACAGAAACACCCAAAAGAGCATCTTCAAAATTTGTTTTGCAAGCAATTAATACTGTTTTGCTTAAATCCGAACTATTATTTATTTCTGTCAGTATATTTGAATTAACAGACCATGCTGAATTTTTTTTACCATCTGAGTTAAGTTCTGTATCAGCATCATGTAACACACCATAATTAGATGTAAATTGATTCAAAATTTTAACAATGGATGGAATTACCCCCTTTCCTCTTGCTCTTATAATATGCACATCATCATACTCTCCAGGATACAAAAGCTTCAGTTGTGAAAAGGCTGTATATTCTGTATCCCCCTCCACTACGACTATTTTACCTCCAAAAAAGAATTCATGCACATATGGATCACATACATTAAGCAATTTTAAATTATCTTTATCATCATCACTTAATTTTGCATTTTCCGGCCTAAATAAAACAGTACTCTTAACTTCATCTGCATCATTTCTGCTTACCCTAATAATTGTTGTATTGTCTCTTGATAAATCAATAAAAATCGGTGAATGTGTAGTTACCATAACTTGCCAGTTTCCCAATTTCGGCAAATCATATAATGTCCTTTGTGCGTCTCTAATTGCTGATGGATGAAGACATAGTTCCGGTTCATCCAATAACAAAACATGTGGTCTCTCGTCTCTGTCCCCATTTTCAGCAATGTACTTTAATGCTGTCCACATTAGAGTTCTTCTTGCACCGCTTCCTTGAGCAGAAATCCTTGACATAAATCCACCTTCTGGCCCCATATATATATCTGGTGTTTCCTTAAAAGGTGTATATGTCTTTTCGACATTGCTTTCTGGCTTTGCATCAAGTGAAATAACATAATTGTGGAATACTCCTTCCAGATATTTGTTAATACTTTTTTCAATATTATCTGTTTCCTCATTTACCGCTGTTGCCACTGATTTTTGAAATAATCTAATCTGATCTAGCAATAGTTCGTAATCTGTCTTTCCGGAAGTATTGTTTGGACTGGTAATACTTTTAAACCTATTTTTAATTATGGTCTGTAGTAACCCTGTTATTTCAGATTCCTGCGCTTCTGGTGATGCAAATGCATCAATTCTATGCACTTTAGGCCTATATGCATTCGCTATATTTGGTGCACCCCAGGGTACTTTATCTGCCCAATCATTTGCAATAACATCAAATCCCTGTCGTTTGGGTTCCACTCCAGGACTACTCCATGTCCATTTTTCACGGATAAGCATTTCACCATTTGGTAATACTTTTATCCATTGTTCTCCTGGCTTATTTTCCGATATAATTGTATGTACTTCAATCTCCGGGAGATTTTCAGGATCAACAATATTATTAGGAAAGTCATCAATAGCAAGATAACCTGCTTTTGAACCTGTACTCATAGCTATCTCATAAGCCCTTAATATTGAGCTTTTTCCAACATTATTGGCTCCTACCAAAACAACTATATCATCCAAAAAAATTTCAACTGGAATCTTCCCAATAGTTCTAAAGTTTTTAATTATCAACTTACTTAATCTTGGACGTGGTATTGATTCATTCTCTGGTAATAACGAAATAATTTCTTCTTTTGCGCTTGCTCTTGCCATAAAATACCTCCCTTGTATTTATAGATTATTTTGTAAATTTACTTGCGGACTCTTTAGGTTCAGCATTAACACATATCACCGTAGCAGGACTTTCACCACTTTGAATTTTTTCTTTATAAAGTTTCATAACTTTACCTGCCCGAATCTTGTGACCATTATCAATCATTAGAAATACTTTTTTATTTGTATTTTCTGCTTTTGCATATTCCTCAATCTGTGTTTCAAATCCATGTATAGTGTCTTGATTTGAAGTTAACTTTATCTCAATTACGGTTTTATCATTACCCCTACTAATCTTGAAATCTACAGGTCCTCGTCCTGCATTTGGTTCAGGACTCAAGTCAAGATTGTTAGCCAAACAGTAATAGTATGCTGTCATATGAAGTGCCTTTTGAACTGTTTTTTCATCTCTAGCTGTTTCTCCATTGTACAGCAATTCGTATCCTTTACATTCCTCTATCAAATTCTTAAAATGATTACAGATTTCAAGAGTAGCTTCATAAGAGTCCTTAGTTTCCAAAAGAGAGACAGGATATGTATCTCTATACTTGTGTGCTATTTTTTCAACAAAATACTCACTGTCTCCCATTAAATTACACTCATCCAAAGTGGATTCATTATAGGCATTAATTATTTTATTAAGAGAACTGTCATTCATAAAGATCTGTCTTTTTATTTCACTCTTTCTTTGGCTGGTAGTCAACTTATACCACTCTTTCCGTACAAACTCATTCATTTCTTGTTTAATTGCCTCATTTTCGTTACATACTCTTTCTATATCATCCCAGCCTCTCGCTATAGGTATTTCATGCAATATATTGATTGGCACCAGCAACAGTTCTTTATTCTTTTTATATGGATTTAAAATAATCCCATTTATAAATTCATATTCTGGATATTTTTCCTTGGTGATTCCTAACTTATTATACGCCCACTTGGTGTAATTCACTATTTCATCATGTACAAGTGTTGCAATCATATCACTTATTCTGTCTGGACCAACATTGTCTTCAAATAGACTTAATAAGTGAAATATTTCTGGATGATTGGAGCACGTTAAAACTATTTCAGATGCGCTCTTAATCCTACGATTAACCATAAAAGTAGCACTACACAATGTTTCAAAAAATAAAATCCTG